>JAJPZD010000178.1 GCA_021204605.1 Prevotella sp. | reverse complement strand
GAGCAACAATGTGGCAACGGCTATCAGTCCTACTATTGCGCTATTTATCTATGGTCTGTGGCACAATTACGATTTCCTTTTCCTGTTGGCATTCGCCTTGTCGCTTGTGGGCGTTTTCGTAAATGCTACTTTGGATATCCCTAAAAAGAATATCGTGCGTAATAATGCTCCTATCTCGCTTGACAGGTTCTTGTTATTAAAAGGGTGGAGCCAGGGACTGACTATTATGTGTTTCTCATTTGCGTATGGAATTATATCCACATATATCGCTCTTTATGGTAAAGAGGAATTAGGCATTACGAATGGTACGGGATTGTTTTTCGCACTGTTTGCAATCGGTCTGATACTATCGAGAATAACTGGCGGCAGATCGTTGCGTAAGGGAAAGATTATTACAAATGCTAATCAAGGTATGATAGTTGCTTTGTCGGGTTATTTCTTGTTTGCGGCATTTCATAATCCGTTTGGTTATTATGGGGCTGCAATAGTCATCGGTCTGGGCAACGGCCACATGTACCCAGCATTTCAGAATATGTTTATCAACCTTGCATCCAACGACCAGCGTGGTACGGCGAACTCCACAATTTTAGTTTCATGGGATTTAGGACTTGGTATCGGCATTCTCGTCGGTGGTTTCATTGCCGAGCACCTCGGCTTCCACTCCGCTTTTTGGGCAGCTTGGGCAGTTCATGGTTTGGGTGCGCTGTTTTATTTCCTGTATTCAAGGCGGAATTATATCAGGAATAAGCTGAGGTAGGAAAAACTTTATAAATGAAATGTTGGTCAGTTTTTTGATAGGAAATAATAAAACAATAATATAAAGAAATTTTTACATAAGTTTCAAAATTGTAAAAATTTACAAAAATTCTAATAAACCAATATAATCATATAAATTTTTTGTAAATTTGCATTGTATTCCAACACATCAATGTCATTACCTGTGATGCGGATTGTAGGAAACTATACACAAAAGGCGTTTACTATACGCTTTGATTTGACAAAGTAGAATGTAATAGGAAACTTTCGTCAATGACAAGTGTGCGGACGCTCGTGGGATTGTAAATGGTTGTGATCATGTCTCTTATTGTCATAAAAGGCAAAAGAATTGAATGTGTGCAGGCAATCAAACTAATCTTGGGCTTTCGATGATGTTCATTTGAATAGTGAATAGTATTGGCTTCACGTTTTTATGTGTAGAAATCTAATATAAGAGAAACAGTGCCAGCGAAGGAGCCTGTTGGCAGCAAATAGAGTTAGCCGATATGATCGATATCATACAAGCAAATCCTTACCGTATCTTAGGTATTTATTCAAACTCGCCCACAAAAGAACGTGTGGCAAATAATAATCGACTTAAAGCATTTTTAAAAGTTGGAAAGGCTTTAACATTCCCATTGGATCTATCAAATTTGATGCCGCCTGTCAGTCGTACCTCAGAAACTGTTGCTACGGCAGATGCTAATTTGAAATTGCCCAACGACCAGCTTAAATATGCCCAATTTTGGTTTGTTAAGGCAACGCCAATTGATGATATTGCCATGAATAACCTAATTGCAGGGAATATAGATAAGACGATTTTAATATTGGAAAAGAAAGAAGATGCTTCATCTTTGCAAAACAGGATAGTATGTGCCTTGATGAAAGATGACTATAAATCGGCTGTATTATATGCAGAAAGGCTATATCCCAAATATTCTCAAGAATTTGCGAATTTGGTTTTGGGAATGAACAACATAGTGGATACAGATAAGTTAGAATACGCTTTCCTTGACGAACTTTGTTCTGCTTTGGGCGAACAGAAAGTTTTACCATCTATCTCTAATAGTGATTGGAAACAATATGTTGGTAACAAGGCAGTAAAACCGTTAATAGACTCATTGCTATCAGCTATTGATACGGCAAAATTGTCAAAAGGGAAAGGGCCTAATGCACGTCTCAATGCTGGAACAAAACTGATGAATGATACGATGCCAATGCTCGAACAACTTCGGAAGCTGATACCTGTTACAGATTTGCAGAATCAGATGATTGTGGATAAAGTCGGCATCGAAATACTGCAGTGTGGAATAGAATACTATAATAAATCTGAGGAACAAGATGCTGCTTATAAAGCAATGAAATTACAGTCATACGCTTTGTCTATTGTTGTTGGAAAAATGGCGAAGGACCGTTGTCAGGAAAATGTAAATATCATGCAGAAAAACATAGACAGCCTTCCTCCGCAAGAAGTATTTGCAGAAGATAAAGCAATTAGGGAAGAATTGCTTAAGTTTTGTAAATTGCCGGATAAGATTCGCTATTCCCTGACATTGTTGAATAATACAAAGCCGCATCTTCAATCAATGAAGCAAAAACTAGGAGCTAATAACGCATTTTATCTGAAACTGTCAACGCAAGTGGTAGGTAATGCTTTGCACAATTTGATAGAAGAAATAAATGCAGTACAAGATACTAAAGCTCTAAGAAATATTGAATATAAATTGAATATTGAATCTACATTGAAAGAGGCATGGAAAGCGACAGAAATTATGGATACGTTTGATATGGAATCAGAATTCAGGTCAAACCGTTACAATCCAAACCGAGCAAAATTGAAAGATATGTGTGACAAATTAGGGGTAAATGATTCTATATTAAAAAAAGTTATTGTTGGTCTAATCTGTTCTGGATTTGCAGCAGCAGTTGGTGCTGGTATAGCTTGTACATTTGATTTCGGAGATACAGGAATAGTTGTTTGTGCAATCATAGCATTTATAATTGCTGCCATAAGTTATATTAGGGATGAAATAAATAAATAAAATGTGATTTATGAAAAGAATTTTATTTTTCAGCGTATTGATTTTGTGTTCCATTTCAGTGACAGTTTTTGCACAGGAACATGTTAATCAAAATCAAATAGCAAACGACTTGAATGCGATAAAGTCAAGTCAGGTGAAAATGGAGGAAAGTTTACGGCAATTGTCTGAGACAACATCCAGAAACAGTAAAGATATACAAGACTTGACTATAGAAAAAGAGAATTTATGTAAGACTATTGATAGCTTAAAGGCAATTTGTGATGCTTTACAGGCGGTCCAAAAGTCAGATGTGTCAAATATCAATGGTCAGATAAAAGACACTAATGATAAGGTTGAGTCTAATCAGTCCGTTTTAGAGAAACGTAGTTTATGGGTATGTATCATTGCGATAGTTATTATTATATCTATATTGATAATCTATTGGTATTTCATTAGTCGGATAAAAAGAGGATCTTCCTCTATTGATGAAGTGAGAAGGGCGCAAGATGCGTTGCAATCAGCCCAGACAAAAATGCAGGAAGAGTCGGTTAAGTTGGATAATAAACTGATAGAATTAATTGAGGGACAGATTTCCTCCACATCAGGAGGAGATAAACCAGATCATTCATTGGCATTGAAAGTGGCGGATGAGATTGTCCGTATAGAGGCGAATTTGTCACGTATGGATGCTTCCATTAAAGGATATAAGCAATTGACAAAGGCTGTTCAACGTATTAAGGACAACTTCAATGCCAACGGCTATGAGATAGTTGATATGTTGGGAAAGCCGTACAATGCGGGAATGAAAGTTATTGCTACATTTGTTACTGATGAAAACCTTGAAGAAGGGCAACAAATAATAACTCGGATTATAAAACCTCAGATTAACTATAAGCAACAGATGATACAAGTTGCACAAATAGAAGTAAGTCAACCAGAATAAAATTATAATAATATGGCAAGAATTAAGATAGACTATGGCATTGACCTCGGAACGACAAACTCCGCAATATGCCGTATGGAAAAGGGAGAACCTGTGATTATAAAGACAGATGTATTGAAAGATACTATGCCGTCTTGCGTTTCATTCACCAAACGTAAAGGCGTGAAAGTCGGTGATTCCGCATACAATGACATGAAAAGCGATAAGCGTCGCGCATTCAAAGCAGGAAAGAAAAGCGTTTCAAATGCATACGTGGAATTCAAGCGCACAATGGCGACGGACACTCGGTATTACAGTTCTTTTATGGATAAGGATTATTCTTCTGAGGAGTTATCGGCTGAAGTGCTGAAGACATTGAAGTCATTCGTTACGGATGAGAATTTTTCATCCGTAGTTATTACCGTTCCTGCTAAATTTACGGTTAACCAAAAGACTGCCACGCTTGAAGCCGCAAAATTGGCTGGTTTCGATCGTTGTGAATTGTTGCAGGAACCTATTGCAGCAGCTATGGCATACGGTTTGACATCAGACAGCAAAAACGGGATTTGGATGGTGTTTGATTTTGGTGGAGGTACTTTCGATGCCGCGTTGCTTAAAGTAGAGGATGGCATCATGCTGGTGTTTGACACGGAAGGAGATAATTATTTAGGAGGAAAGAATCTTGACTATGCAATAGTGGATAATATTATTATTCCCTATCTTTTGAATAATTACAATCTCCAGTCCACAATGGCAAATGAAGACAAGAAAGAGATTTTGCGTGATGCAATGAAAACATACGCTGAAGATACAAAGAATCAACTTTCTTTCAAGGAGAAAGAAGATATACTTTCGAATCTTGGAGATTTAGGTGAGGATGAAGATGGAGAGGAGATAGAATTAGACCTCACGGTGACGCAGGAAGAAATATTCAATGTGATGCGGCCGCTTTTCCAGAAAGCAGTGGATATTTGCAAAAATTTATTGCAGCGCAATCATTTGACGGGCTCGCAGATAAACAAACTTATATTGGTCGGTGGTCCTACACATAGTCCACTTATCCGTCAAATGTTGAAAAGTCAGGTAACGCCAAACGTTGATACAAGCATAGACCCTATGACGGCAGTGGCAATAGGAGCGGCTCTTTATGCTTCAACTATTGATGCAGATGTGAAGAAAGAAGATATAAAGGTTGGTACGGTTACTTTTGATATTGGTTACGAGTCAACATCTGTTGAAACGAATGAATATTTAAGTATCAAATTGACTGATAATTCTGTTTGTGATAAAGTATGGGTAGATATAGTAAGAAATGACAAGGCATGGTCTAGTGGCAAGAACGAAATTGATGCTATTGGTAATGTAATAGAGTTACATCTATTAGAATCCAAACCAAATTCGTTCAGTATAATAGCATACGATGATAAAGGAAACAATTTAGAATGTTTTCCTAACGAGTTTACGATTATACAAGGGACATCAGTCGGTGCGGCACCATTGCCATATAATATAGGTATTGCGATATGGAGTGACGAAAAGAAGAAAATGGTTTTCCGTATGGCAAAAGGATTGGA
>JAJPZD010000238.1 GCA_021204605.1 Prevotella sp. | reverse complement strand
ACACTATCTGGAATATCTTCATTACTTGAAAAGTCAACATATCGTTCAAGCGCATATCTTAATACTGTTATCTTATTTTCATAATCTGTATCTTCTTCAAGTTCTTCACTAGGAGTTAATGCTTCAATTTCAGATTGTAATGTACTGATTCTGTTCTCAACATCCTGCTTTTTCTTCTGAAAGATATCTCTTGTGATTTCACCATCAGCGCGCATCTCAACAAGATTATCTAACCTTTTTACCATTTTGTCAAGTTCATCCTTTTTCTGTTGGATGATTTCAGAATTATCTATAGTGTTTTCTTTGTCATTTCTATGTTGTTCTAAAAGGGAATTAGCAGTTTCCAAAACTTGTTCGGTATCTGATAAATAATTTCTGAAAATATGTTGTGCCATCATCTGCAATTTCCATCCAGGTATCATAGGAGAATCACATATACCTTCAATAGAAAGTCCTTTATTGAGTCTTGTTTTGACTGTTCCTGTTCTGATAGAACTGTAACATTGATAGCCATACTGTTTATAAGTTCCGTAATCATGCCATACTTTGCGATTAAAGTCATGACCGCATGAACATTTCAACAATCTGCACCAAACATCTAATTTAGGTTTATCGCCTTGTGTACGCCGTTTGCCATGGTCATTGTTAGATACTGTACGCCGTCTGCTTTCCATAATGGCTTGTACCTGTTCAAATTCCTCTTCTGTGACAATGGTTTCATGAGTGCCTTTAATTGTCGTGTACTCCACATCACCAAAATTATTAATTTTTTTCTGTTCAAGAAAATCTGGTGTATACTGCTTATGATATACTATTGTGCCACAATAGAAAGGATTTCTCAATGTTTTTGAAATTACTGTGCAATACCAGTGTTTTTGTCCCATAGCCGTTAATCTGCCTTGTTTTTCAAGTTCATATTGTATCTTTCTGAGTCCCCACCCATCAAGATACCAGTCATAAATCATACGGACAGTTTTTGCTTGCTCTGGATTGATAACTAATTCTTTACCAACTCTATCATATCCAAGTATATTACCATTCCCATATAAAACACCTTTTTCCATGGAAGTTTGTTGACCGCTTTTTACACGGATAGATGTTTTTCTGCTTTCATCCTGTGCAAGAGTAGCCATGATAGTAAGTCTCAATTCACCATCACCATCAAAAGTTCTGATATTATCATTGATAAAGAATACTTCAACGCCTTTAGCTTTTAACTGGCGTGTGTATTGCAGCGCATCAACTGTATTTCTGGCAAATCTTGATACTTCTCTGGTAAGAATCAAATCAAATTCGCCTGTATCGGCATCTTGTAACATCTGCATGAATTGTGGTCTTTTATATGCAGCAGTTCCAGTAATCCCTTCATCTACATATTCTCTAATTAAAGTCCACTCTGGATGTTGTGTTAAAATTGCTTTGTACCAATCAACTTGGTTATCCAGTGCCGAAAGCTGCGCTTCATGCTCTGTAGAGACACGCGCATATAGAACTACTGTTCTTTTAGGATTCTGAGATAAATTATTGTACATACTATACCTCCATTGTTTTCCTAATTTTGTATTGCGTTACTTGTAGTATAGCATCTAAAGGAAGTATTGTCAATTTTATTCCAGTTTTCCCTAAGAATATTTCTAAAAATTGTATCACTGATTTTACCATCTTTATAAAGTTGCTCTATAAGTTTGATAGCAGCGAACAATCTATCATTCTCTGCTTTGTTTGAATTATTCATATATCGTTCTTCCTTTCATATATATAAAAAAAAGAGAGAATTTCAAAACATTCTCTCAATAAAATATATCTTTTATATGTATCTGTTTATCTCGTCTGGCATAGAGTCTTTCAATCTGCTTTGCCTTTATTTCTGCTTCTTAAATATCTCCTGCGCTCTTTAGGTGAATCAAAATCCATCACAATATGTTTGCAAAATGTTTCTATTTCTTCTGGCGTATAATGTTCTCCGGCCTTATCAATGGGCTTGCCTTGTAATTGAAATATGCGCACGATACCATATACAGCCCATACAATCATAACCAAAACAAATGCCAAAATAGCCATAATACACCACCTAACGCCAATATTATATAAATAGTTTAACATCTGTATTTCTGTTTGTACAGCTTTTTATTCTATTTTCCAGATATTTTAATCTTGAATAATTGTATTAATAACATACTTGCCACCATATGTTTCTGCTGCTATTAACAAATCATCATTTTTTAAAGGAATATTTTCTACATCCTCTTTATTAACATATTGTTTATTTGTCTTAAATTCTAACTTAAATTGTGTTTGTGGTAAGATATTTGCATATGTTTGCAGAATACCATCACTATCTATCCAGATTCTATCATTTAGATGATATCTTTCAATAAAATTGTCAAAATACTGTTCACTATGATTTTCTAATACAGGAAGTAAAATTTCCTTCAAACCCAGCTTTTCAAGCCAATCAATGTTAATATTTCTAAAAGCACCATCATACCTATAATATCCAAGATAGAATTTATCAAGCACAAGAATCATTTCTTTTTCTGTATCACTTAATGCTTCAAGTTCTTCTCTGGTATCGTAAAGAGCCGTAACAAGCATAAGTGTAGAACCACAATATTTTTTGTGGTACTCATTATCACTGAATCTATCCGTAATTATGTTTGGATTTATATTCATGTGATTTTTTCCTATTGTTCTATGATTGTCAAATGCACAAATCCCATCTTTGACTACTGCGCAATCAACATATACAGGGGTTTCCATAGATTTATTTATATCCTTTACAAGATAAAGTCCATCCCCAAAACCATAAAATCCTTTGATTATAAGACCGAATTTTCTATTAAGAAAACGACAAGCATAAAAGCTGTCGAAATCATCTGTTAAAATTAAAAAATAATTATCTGGATTTTCTGCAAAGTCAGTATAAAAAGATGGGAAATGATTAGTAATTTCCTTACTGACCATGATTCCATTCTCCTTAAATTGTTTGTAGAATCTCCATTTCTTTATCTTTAACTTTCAGAACTAACGTTCTTCTTTACTGTTCTTTTCTTTCTTGTTTTATGTTCTGATTCCTCTTCTTTTGGAATATCAGATACATTCTCTGAAATCTCTGTTTCTGATTTCTCTTGTTTTTCTTTCTGTAAATTAGCGTATTCTTCCGCTGTCATTGTGGGATATTTTTCACTGTTTGCAGCTTTTCTAGCTATGCTTTTAAGTGTTCCTGCTTTTTTAGCTGCATAAGCCTGATTAATCCCCATAACAATTTTATCATGATATCTTTTATTCAGTGACAAGTGACCGCTTTCAAGTTTCCTTAATGTACTAAAACCAATGTCACAATAATCACTTACATCTTGTTGTGTTAATCCTCGTAATTGACGATAATTTTTTAACTGTTGAATATTAAGCATAATACCTCCCAAATCAAAAAAAATTTCGTAAAAAATATTATTTGAAAAAATACGGAAATTTTACTTTCCGTCTTATGTATATCATAAATCGTTAAAAAGGAGTTACTAAAGTATTATATGGCATAACATAAAAAAATTGGCATGATTTACTCTGCCAGACCGTCAAGCGACAGAACAACAGAGTAAACCATAATTAGGAAAAGTAAAGATTATTCAATGGTAACATCAACAACGGACACACCATCAGTATGAAGAAGTTTTACAGCGTACATTTCACTTGCTACAAGGTCTGTAGCCAGTTTCTTAGCTTCACGCTCTTCTTCAATAGTTGGCTGCTTCTGCCAGACAGTTCCAAGAGCATCTTTCTTTACGATTGCAAACATTGCTTTGCTATCAGTATAAGTTCCATTGTCTGATAAAATAACAGGAATTGTGCCATTCCACAGACCAATCTGCCCATTAAGGACTACACCATTACCCATAGCAGCGTTTGTCTTTGTTCCATCCATAAATGAATCCATAGCAACAATATACTTACGTAACTTGCTATTGATAATAATACCTGCAAAAGTATCATTGTCAACATCATCACCGAACACTTCAAACGCACCATTAAATACAGTTTCAAGGTCATCACTTGAAGTAACATCTTCTGTATAGACAGCGTTATCAACGATTTCCGCAACTAAGTCACTATCTACAGCTTTTGCCATCGCTTCACCAAGCTGCTCTGCTAACCTATCCTGTACATTGCCTTTGACTTGTACAGAATCTTGGTCATAAATACGAGTAGACTTACCAACTGTTTTAATAGTCGCTTCTGAATCCGTCATAGACATTTCCTCTGGTGTTAATTCTCCACCACGTTCAACAACTTCCGCATCAGAAATTCTATCAATTACAGGGAAATGAAGTGTATCACCATAAGTTGTGATATCGGCAACTAAATCAGTGTAATCACTTGCAAGACGCGCCACACGAAGAGAAACATCCAGTTTTTCATTAACCGCATCAGCGAATACTTCCGGAATTACAATAGCCATGATTTCTCCCTCCTTTGCTATTTTTTTATAGGCATAGCCAGTTCTCTATGCCATTAATATTTGTTATCGTTTTTACAAACGAGTCAGTTTTAATTTTTTAATGAGCCAACGCCCTATAAAGTTCTGGATTATCATTATAAATCTTTTCTCTTTGAGCAATAGTAAGTTTCTTAAACTCTTCTTTTGTCATTGAGTCACCAGATTTATGTAAATCAGGCTTAAATGAGCCAGTCTTAGCCTTATCAGCTGTCATACTATTAACTACTTTTGCTAATGCGTCAATGTCGGCATCATCTTTTAAAAACTTTGCAAGTTCTTTGTTTAAGCCCTTACTCGTTAAAGCGTCATTCATATTAGCAGCTTTTTCTCTGGCTTCAATCGCAGCCAGTCTCTTTTCAAGGTCAAGTTCTATTTCAGACTTTTCAACAGGTGTAAGTTCCTCAATCTGCTTTTTAAGAGCCTTAATCTGTTTACTATACTCTGTCCGAATTTTATCATTTTCAGACTGAACCTTTTTATCCAGTTGCTCTTGTGTATAAGTTACTGCCTGTTTGCCAGTATCTTCTTCCTGAGTTCCTGTAGGTTCTTCTTTGATTTCATCTGTCTCATTATTTTTATTTTCTTCCATATGATTTTCCTCCTTGTATTTCCTGTATCGCCCTATTGTAAGTTCGATGTTGGAAAGCCAATGTTATGTAAAAAATATATTTAAAAGCCATCTAACTTTTTTAGAAGGATGGTGTACTTTTGGGAAAATGGCTACACCAGACCAAGCTATGAATGAAAAAATTTTTGATATTTTTTTCATTAATGATGTATTTTAACCTGGAAAGGACAGGAA
>JAJPZD010000105.1 GCA_021204605.1 Prevotella sp. | reverse complement strand
CTGCTCTCATGCGTAAGGTATATGTGTGGATGACACTCGCACTCGTGATTACGGGTTTTACGGCTTACGGCGTGGCATCCAGTCCTGGCATTATCTCTGCGCTGTATTCCAGTAGGATGATTTTTTGGGGCTTGCTCATAGCAGAATTAGCACTTGTATTTATCGTATCAGCACGTATTGACCGAATGTCGATTACCACTGCGACGCTGCTGTTCGTGGCTTATTCCATTCTCAACGGTGTGACACTGTCAGCGATATTCTTAGTATATACCATGTCGTCGATTGCAAATGTGTTTTTCATCACGGCAGGTACATTCGCCGCAATGTCGCTGATAGGACTGTTCACGAAAACAGACCTTACCTCACTTGGCAAGATATTGTTCATGGCACTTATCGGACTGGTCATTGCCACGCTCGTGAACGTGTTCTTTATCAGGAGCGGTATGTTCAGTCTTATAGTCAGTTATATAGGTGTACTGATTTTCGTCGGCCTTACGGCTTACGACACACAGAAAATAAAACAGATGCTCATAGCTGCTGACAATATGTCAGAGGAAGGTCAGAAGATAGCCCTGCTCGGTGCCCTTAGCCTCTACCTCGACTTTATCAACCTGTTCCTCTATCTGCTCCGCATTTTCGGTGGCAACAGAAGCTAACAGTAAGCGAAAGAAATTCACATAAATAGCGGGATTATGGCGGAATTGCCGTAATACCGCAATTTTTTTGCATAAAAATTCCATTTATCTTACCATAAATATGCAATTTTTTGCATATTTTCTTGTATAATTGCATAAAAACCCATATTTTTGCAGTCCAAAACGCATAAATATACAGTCATGAAATCCAAGAACGACAGACTCAAGACCCTGCGCATGCTTATATCGAGCAAGGAACTTTGTTGCCAGGATGATGTACTGAAAGCCCTCGAAAAGGAGGGGCACAAGGTTACACAGGCTACTCTGAGCCGTGATATGAAACAACTCAAGGTGGCCAAGGCGACCAATTTAGCTGGTAAGTATTTCTATGTGTTGCCCAATGAGGCTATGTACAAACGGGTGTCAAGCCCTAAGCGCGCATCGGAAATGTTGCTTACTTCAGGCTTCCTGTCTATAAATTTCTCCGCCAATATCGGAGTTATCAAGACACGCCCCGGCTATGCCAGCAGTTTGGCATACAACATCGACAGCAGCAGATTGCCGACGATTATCGGAACTATTGCAGGTGACGACACCATATTCATTGTCATTAGGGAAGACATCGGATATGATGAGGTCATCTCAGAACTAAGGGAGGTCATTCCTGACATCAAATGATTTCCCTTGTAAACAAAACCAATGGAAATGGAAGAGATTAAAGTAATGGTGGCGGACGCAACTCACGAGAAGTATGTGGACACCATTCTTGAAACTATGGCAGCTGCCGCCAAAGTGCGTGGCACAGGAATAGCGAAGCGCACTCACGAGTATTTGGCTACCAAGATGAGAGAGGCGAAAGCCGTGATTGCCCTGTGTGGCGACCGTTTCGCCGGTTTCAGTTACATCGAGACGTGGGGCAACAAGCATTATGTCACCACTTCGGGACTTATCGTGCACCCTGACTTCCGTGGCTTGGGTGTTGCCAAGAGGATAAAGGACATCACTTTCACCCTCGCGCGCACACGCTGGCCGGAGGCCAAGATATTCAGTCTTACGAGTGGCTCTGCCGTGATGAAGATGAACACCCATTTGGGCTACCTTCCCGTTACATTTGGCGACCTTACCGATGATGAGGCTTTCTGGCGCGGATGTGAGGGGTGCGTGAATTTCGATGTGCTCAAACGTACCGAGAGGAGATACTGTATCTGCACGGCAATGCTCTATGACCCGGATAAGCACATTGGAGAGGCTACGCCGATAGAACTGCCAAAAGAGTTGATGGAAAGAATAAAAATATTAAAATAGTTATGGCTGACAAAAAGAAAGTAGTAGTGGCGTTTTCCGGTGGCTTGGACACCTCTTACACAGTGATGAAACTGTCTCACGACATGGGTTATGAGGTCTATGCGGCATGTGCCAACACCGGCGGCTTCAGTGCGGAGCAGTTGAAGACCAACGAGGAGAACGCCTATAAGTTGGGGGCGAAACAATATGTTACCCTCGACGTTACACAGGAGTATTACACCAAGAGTTTGAAATACATGATCTTCGGTAACGTGCTGCGCAACAACTGTTATCCTATCTCTGTGTCTTCGGAGCGTATCTTCCAGGCTATCGCCATAGCACGCTATGCAAAACAGATTGGAGCGGATGCCATAGCACACGGCTCCACAGGAGCCGGCAACGACCAGATACGTTTTGACATGACATTCCTCGTGATGGCTCCCGGCGTGGAGATTATCACGCTGACACGCGACAAGGCACTCTCACGCAAGGAGGAGGTTGACTACCTCAACGAGCATGGCTTCTTCGCCGACTTCACCAAACTGAAATATTCATATAATGTGGGTATCTGGGGAACGAGTATCTGCGGCGGTGAGATTTTAGATTCCGCACAGGGGCTTCCAGAGTCGGCTTATCTAAAACATGTCACCCGGCAGGAGGAGAGCGAGATGAGAATAGAGTTCTGCAAGGGCGAGATAGTTGCCGTGAACGGTGAGAAATATGACGATAAGGTGAAAGCGATACAGCAGATAGAGACTCTTGGCGCTGCCTACGGCATCGGTAGAGACTGCAACGTCGGGGACACCATAATAGGCATCAAGGGGCGTGTCGGCTTTGAGGCCGCCGCTCCGAAACTGATTATCGAGGCTCACCGCACGCTTGAGAAATACACCCTTAGCAAATGGCAGCAGTATTGGAAAGACCAGGTGGCCAACTGGTATGGCATGTTCCTGCATGAGAGCCAGTATCTTGAGCCCGTGATGCCGGATATCGAGGCGATGCTTCTAAGCAGTCAGAGGAATGTCAACGGTACGGTGATACTCAAACTGCGCCCTCTCGGTTTCGAGGTGGTGGGTGTCAATTCTGCCGATGACCTTCTGAAGTCAAAACTCGGTGAGTATGGCGAGATGCAGCGTGGCTGGACGGCTGACGAGGCGAAGGGCTTCATCAAGGTTCTCAGTACGCCGTTGAGGGTATATTACGGTATTCATAAGGATGAGGAAAGATAAGCAGGCTTCATGGTTAAAGTAGGAATCTTAGGCGGCGCAGGATATACGGGAGGTGAACTGATACGCCTTCTCGTGAACCATCCGCAGGTGGAGATAGTTTTCGTGAACAGCGAGAGCAATGCGGGAAACCTCGTTGCTGATGTTCACGAGGGACTTTATGGTGATACTGACTTGCGCTTCACTGATGAGCTGCCATTCGACAAGGTGGATGTGCTGTTCTTCTGTTTCGGACACGGAAAGAGTGGGCAGTTTCTTAAAGAGCATGCCGTTCCTGCCGATGTGAGGATTATCGACCTCGCGCAGGATTTTCGCTTGGAGGCAGAGGGCAACGATTTCGTCTATGGACTGCCGGAGATAAACAAGGAGCGTATCGCCAATGCACGGCATGTCGCCAACCCAGGTTGTTTCGCCACGTGCATACAACTTGCCCTTTTGCCGGCCGCCGGTATGCACCTTATAAACGATGATGTTGCGGTGAACGCCATAACAGGCAGTACGGGGGCAGGACAGAAGCCGGGCGCCACCACGCATTTCAGCTGGAGGAGCAACAACATCAGCATTTACAAGCCTTTCCAGCACCAGCACGTGCCTGAAATAAAACAGAGCATCAGGCAGGTGCAGGGCTTTCTCAATGCTGATATCGACTTTATCCCTTATCGTGGTGATTTCGCACGTGGCATCTTCGCCACTTGTGTGGTGAAAACAGATAAGGCAATAGAGAATATTATAGATAGCTACAAGGTGTTCTACAAGGAGGCTGTGTTCACTCATTATGTTGACAAGGCAGTTGACCTTAAACAGGTGGTGAATACCAACAAGTGTGTCGTGCATTGCGAGAAATACGGCAACAAACTGCTTATCACTTCTTGCATCGACAACCTCCTCAAAGGGGCTGTGGGACAGGCCGTGCAGAACATGAACCTGATGTTCGGCCTCGACGAGACAGCAGGGCTCAGATTAAAGGCCTCAGGATTCTAAGTTTATATAAAATATATGCAATTATAATTGTTTGTGATTTGTCCTTTCAGGACAAGCGGACATAATAAATTATGTCCGTAAAATACAATATACACGATAATAATAAAAAAAAGGCAATATGAAACTTTATGATGTTTTTCCCCTCTTTGACGTGAATGTTGTCAAGGGCAAAGGATGTTACGTTTATGATGATAAAGGGCAGGAATATCTTGACCTCTATGGCGGCCATGCCGTGGTAAGTATCGGGCATTGTCATCCACACTATGTGAAAAAGGTGAGTGAGCAGCTCGGCACATTAGGCTTTTACAGCAATTCTGTCATCAACACCCTGCAGCGAGACTTGGCTGCACGACTTGGCAAGGTCTGCGGTTACGACGACTACCAATTGTTTCTTGTGAACAGTGGGGCAGAGGCGAATGAGAACTGCCTGAAACTCGCCTCGTTCAAGACAGGCAGGACGCGTGTCCTGTCGGCTGTCAAGGCCTTCCACGGGCGCACGTCATTGGCTGTTGAGATAACCAACAACCCGAAGATTATCGCTCCTATCAATGCCAACAACCACTGTACATATCTCCCCCTCAACGACCTTGTGGCTTGGGAGACAGAACTTGCCAAAGGTGATGTCTGCGCTTGTATCATTGAGTGTGTGCAGGGTGTCGGCGGCATCCGACTCGCCACAAAGGAGTTCGCTCAGGGCTTACAGGCTGCGTGCAGGAAATACGGCACAATTCTTATCTGTGATGAGATACAGTGCGGCTACGGCAGAACGGGCAAGTTCTTCGCTCACCAGTGGCTCGACATCCGTCCTGACCTGATCTCCGTCGCAAAGGGCATCGCCGATGGTCTGCCTATGGGTGCCGTGTTGATATCGCCTGACTTCAAACCGGAATATGGTCAACTTGGTACCACTTTCGGCGGCAACCACCTCGCTTGCTCTGCTGCATTGGCAGTGCTTGATGTAATGGAGGAGGAGAACCTTGTGGAGAACGCACGCACGACAGGCGAATATCTTATTTCACGCCTCAATGAATATAAGGTGTCTCAACCGCATATCACTGACGTGCGCGGACGTGGCTTGATGGTTGGCATCGACCTCGATATGCCGTATAAACAGGTACGTAACAAACTGCTTTATGAGCAGCATTGTTTCACTGGGTGTGCCTCCACCAACATCATCCGCCTCCTCCCCGCATTGTGTCTGACCAAAGCCATGGTGGATGACT
>JAJPZD010000034.1 GCA_021204605.1 Prevotella sp. | reverse complement strand
TCCTCCGTCTTCGCCCACAGAATTTCCCACATATCCGCATATCACAACTTGCCAACTTGTATTACTCCCGCAAAAGTGATTTAAGCCGCCTTGTGGAATGTACCGATGCCAAGCAGATGAAACAAATGCTCCGCACCCACGTAACGCCTTATTGGGAAACTCATTATATTTTTGGCGGCACCAGCATCAAAAACAAGAAAAATGTTTCTGATGCCTCTCTCAACCTGCTGCTTGTCAACACGGCAATACCAATGCTTTTCGCATACGGCAGACACCTGCACAACGAGATCTTGTGTGAGCGTGCCTTCGATATGTTGGAACAATTGAAAGCCGAAAACAATAATATAGTGCGTATGTGGAAACAGTGCGGCTTGGAAGTCGATACTGCCGGCGGCAGTCAGGCGCTTATCCAACTGAAAACGGCGTATTGCGACAAAAAAGACTGTCTCAGGTGCCGCATCGGTTATCATTATCTCCGCAGCTCTATGGAGGCAAAAGAAGACATCAATTAGATATTAGAAGGATGAAAGATTATATATTTACCACACGGATGCTTGTCCGTGATTATGAATGTGATATTGAGGGTATTGTCAACAATGCTAACTATCTGCACTACACGGAGCATACACGACATTTGTTCCTCAAACAGCATGGCCTCAGTTTTTCCGCAATGCACCGTAAAGGTGTCGATGCAGTGGTGGCAAGAATGACATTGCAGTTCAAAATACCTCTGCGCTGCGATGATGAGTTCCTCTCCTGCTTGAACCTGCGGAAAGAAGGTCTGCGATACGTGTTCCTACATGACATCTACCGTGCTTCCGACAACAAACTTTGTTTCAAGAGTGAGGTGGACGTGGTGTGCCTCGTTGACGGAAAACTCGCTAACAGCGAGGACTACGATAAAGCCTTCGGCAATGCTCCTATCGTCGCAAAATAAAAAATAAAAATTCAATGCGGCAATGCCGAATGTACCGACCCGATTTATCGAAGTCGTTGCGAATGTAGAGGCCCAATTTATTGAGGCATTAAAAATTTGAAATTCGATGCGGCTGAGACCAAAATAATTATAAATAATGGAAGAACAGGAAATATTGAACATGCTGACACTCACTAAGATGAGCCATTTCAACTTAGTGGAGATGCTGAAGCTATATCGTATGGCAGGCAGTGCAACAACCATAATCGAAAACAGAAAGGATATTATGACTATCTTGCCTGAATGTTCACAAAAAGTTTCTGACAACCTCCAAAACATTGATGTGGTGCGCAAGCTCGCCGAAAACGAATTGGAATTCGCTATCCGTAATGATATAAATATCCTCCCCATAGATACTCCGTATTACCCTCACCGTCTTGAACAATGTGATGATGCCCCTCTTGTGCTGTTCTTCAAGGGTAATGCCGAACTCAATAGAAACAGGGTGATAAATATTGTCGGCACCCGACATTGCACTTCCTACGGCCAGGATATGGTAAAGGAGTTTGTGGATTGCCTAAGCAAACTTTGCCCCGAAATCCTTATCGTCAGCGGCCTCGCCTACGGTATAGACATCTGCGCTCACCGTGCTGCTTTGGAAAACAACCTTGACACAGTGGCTGTCCTCGCTCATGGCCTCGATTATCTCTATCCTACCATGCACAAGGCAACAGCCGACCGCATGCTGACACAGGGAGGACTGCTCACCGAGTTCTTCACCAATACCAATGCCGACAAGTTGAATTTCCTCCGACGAAACCGTATCGTCGCTGGTATTTCCGATGCTACCATTTTAGTCGAAAGTGCCGCTCATGGGGGCGGCCTTGTTACGGCGCGTATCTCCGAAAGTTACAACAGGGATGTGTTCGCCTTCCCTGGGAATGTTCATGCCCGCTATTCGGAGGGCTGCAACAACCTTATCAGAGACAACAGGGCAGGACTTATCTGCAATGCCGATGATTTTGTCAACGCCATGGGCTGGCAGAATGATGTGAAACGTACCAAAGCTATAAAAAATGGCATAGAACGGTTGCTGTTCCCCGAACTTTCCGATGATGAAAAAATCATTGTCGATGTTTTGTTGCAGAATGACAACCAACATATCAACAACCTTTCTACTTTAACAGGACTGTCAATCAACAGTCTTGCTGCTTCTCTTTTCTCTCTTGAGATGAAGGGTGTTGTCAAAGTGTTGGCCGGTAGTGTCTATCATCTGATTGTTCAACAGTAAAATGAAAATAGGCAACATTCAATTTGGACACCGTCCTGTGCTCCTCGCTCCTATGGAGGATGTCACTGACGTGGGTTTCCGGCTGCTTTGCAAACGCTTTGGAGCGGCAATGGTTTACACCGAATTCGTCAGCGCGGACGCTCTCATCCGCTCTATCAAGTCAACTGTCTCCAAACTCAATATTTGCGACACCGAACGCCCCGTCGGTATCCAAATCTATGGCAGGGATGTCGATGCCATGGTCGAGGCAGCAAAAATCGTCGAACAGGCAAAACCTGATTTGATTGACCTCAATTTTGGCTGCCCAGTAAAAAAAGTGGCCAACAAGGGCGCTGGCGCCGGGATGTTGAAAAATATTCCTCTTATGCTCGACATCACACGTGCCGTGGTCAACGCCGTAAAAGTGCCGGTAACCGTCAAAACTCGTCTTGGATGGAGCTTTGAGGAACTGATTATCGAAGATCTGGCGGAACAGTTGCAAGACTGTGGCATACAGGCTCTCACCATCCATGGGCGCACTCGCTCGCAAATGTACACCGGCAATGCCGACTGGACTTTGATTGGTAAGGTGAAACAAAACCAACGCATAAAAATCCCTATAATCGGCAACGGCGACATCTCTACACCAGAACAGGCGTTGCATGCTTTCGAAACCTACGGCGTGGATGCCATCATGGTCGGACGGGCCTCATTCGGCCACCCATGGATATTCAAGGAATTTCGTGACTTCCTCGACAGCAAACAACCTGACACTACATTCGACTTCAACCGCAAACTCGACATCATCGAGGAAATGCTTCGCATCAACGTGGAGCGCATTGACGAGTACCGTGGTATATTGCACACCCGCCGCCACCTCGCCGCCACTCCTATCTTCAAGGGCATCCCAGATTTCCGCCCTACTCGCATCGCCATGCTCCGCGCCTCCACAATGGAAGAACTGATAGCCATCTTGGAGGACTGCCGTAAACGGTTAGGCTAAAATTTTGACTTGCATATGTTTAATGATTGAAATGGGAACATTTATTGCATAATAAAATCAGCTAAATATTGATTCGCAATAACTTAGCTGATTACATTGTACCCAGAGCCGGGGTCGAACCGGCACGGGTTGCCCCACTGGTGTTTGAGACCAGCGCGTCTACCAATTCCGCCATCTGGGCTTTCTCACGGCTGCAAAGTTACTTAATAAATCGCATTTGACAAATTTTTAATAGAAAAAACTTAAAATAATTGGCAGTGAGAAGTTTTATTAGTACTTTCGTTGCATTAAACCAAACTAATGAAATTTACATCGGAAAAGCATGAATAACTACTGTATTATCTTAGCGGGTGGTAAGGGCAAACGTCTCTGGCCATGCAGCCGCGAGGACTGCCCGAAACAGTTTCTCGATTTCTTCTCGACAGGAAAAACATTACTTCAAAAAACTTACGACAGGATAGTAAGATTCTTACCGCCTGAAAACATCTACGTTACCACAAACAAGGCTTATACTCATTACGTGACATGGCAACTCCCTGAACTGCCCTCAGACAACATCCTAAGCGAACCGATATTCAGAGACACCGCTCCAAGTGCGGCATGGGCTGTGTACCGCATTCTACACGTCAATCCCGATGCTCGTGTCATTGTTATGCCATCCGACCAGGCTGTATTCAAAGAGGACGTTTTCATAAACAACTTGCAAGAAGGCCTTGAATTTGTAGGAAAAAACGACTGTATTTTGGCAATGGGCGTAAAACCAACACGCCCTGAACCTGGTTACGGATATGTTCAAATAGGTGATCTCACAGACCAAGGTAACGTGTTCAAGGTAAAGTCGTTTACAGAAAAACCCGACCGCAAGTTCGCCGAGATGTTCATGAATAGCGGTGAGTTCTACTGGAACACCGGGATTTTCCTCTCAAACGTAAGATATTTGCGTGCAAGCCTGTTAAAAATATTGCCATCCATATTGAGGAACGTAGAAACCACAGAGGAAACACCTTACAACATAGAAAAGGAACTGAAATTCATTGACGACAACTATCCCTCTTTCCCGAACATTTCCATTGACCACGGCATTTTTGACAAAAGCGACAATGTATATGTCATGAAATGTGATTTCGGCTGGGCTGACCTCGGAATGTGGCACTCTATCTATGAAAATATCAGCAAAGGTGAGGGAGACAACGTGGTGATAGGCTCACAAGTAATCTTGGAGGACAGCAAGAACAACATAATAAAACTGCCTAACGACCACATGGGCATCATCAACGGACTTGACGGCTACATTGTGGCAGAAAAGGGAAACGTCCTTCTCATTTGCCGTAAAGAAGACTCTTCGGCACTGATACGTAAATACATCAATGAGGTGCAGGTGAAATACGGCGACGAGTTTATTTGAAGCAGGGCATAGCACAGGGTGTCAGAAACTTACAACTCTGACTCCATCCTCACGCTCTTCAATATACACTTTCAGTGTATTCTCCGGCAACAAGTCCTCGATTAATTCGGGCCACTCTATGAAGCAGATATTCCCACTATAGAAATATTCCTCATAACCCAAATCATATACTTCATCGATTCTCTTGATGCGGTAAAAATCAAAATGATATAATGTGTCTCCTGTGGTATATGACGAGTATTCATTCACTATAGCAAAAGTAGGAGACGTTATGACATCCTCTACTCCCAAACACTCGCATATCGCCTTGATGAATGTAGTCTTGCCTGCTCCCATCTTGCCGTAAAAAGCAAACACACGATAATTCTTTGTGCTGTCAATAAATAATGTGGCAGCACTTTTTATCTTCTCAATATCTTCAATCCTGATTTCCATTTCACTTTTAGTTTATCTTTTCCTCCTTCTCATCTCAATGAGTGGAATAATCATTTCCTCCATCGATATGCCTCCATGCTGGAAAGTATCCTTGTAGTATGAAACATAGTAGTTGTAGTTGTTCGGATATGCAAAAAACGAATCGCCAGTGGCAAACACATACGAAGTGCTGAGGTTCAGCGACGGCAACTGCGCCTTCTGCGGATCCTTGATAACGAAAACCTCCTTGACATTATAGTTGAGATTCTTGCCAAGCTTATAACGGAGATTGGTGTTGGTGTTTCTGTCACCTACTATCTTCACTGGCTTCGAGGCTCGTATGCTGCCATGATCGGTAGTAACTATCACCGTATAATCACTCTGAGCAAGCATCTTAAACAAGTCGGACAGCACTGAATGGCGGAACCAACTGAGTGTGATGCTGCGGTAAGCCGACTCGTTGTTGGCAAGCTCCCTGACCATCTTCGACTCTGTCCTCGCATGACTGAGCATGTCAATGAAGTTTATCACCAAAACATTGAGGTCATTATTGCCAAGTTGATTGAACTTCTGCAAATACTTGTCTGCTCCGTTAGAATCATTTATCTTGAAGTAAGAGAATGTCTCATGACGACGGAAACGCTCAAACTGCGTCTTGATGAGTGGACCCTCATTCAAATTCTTGCCATCCTCCTCATCCTCGTCAACCCATAATTCAGGGAACATCTGGGCAATCTTCATAGGCATCAAACCACTAAAAATGGCGTTCCTGGCATACTGTGTGGCGGTGGGCAGAATACTCATATACATCTGCTCTTCTATATCGAACATATCTCCTATCTCCTGTGACAACACACGCCATTGGTCAAAACGGAAATTGTCGATTACTATCAGAAACACCTTCTCTCCCTTGTCGAGCAATGGGAAAATGCGCTTCTTGAAAATGTCAGGACTCATTAACGGACGCTCATCAGCTCCTGCGGCTTGTCTTGCTTTATTTAAATGGGAAACGGCGTTTTGACCGACAATCTGTGGAGTCACCCATTGCATATAGTTCGTTTTGATATATTTGGCAAATCCAATGTTCCCCTCCTCCTTCTGCATCTGTAGCATTTCTGTCATACTGCTATCTGTATCACTGAGTTCCAGCTCCCAATGGACTAGTCGCTTGTAAACCTCCATCCAGTCGTTCCACGTACTGCAATTGCCTATCTGTGTCGCTATGTCATGAAAACTCTGTTGGTACCCTGTCTGTGTAACCTCCGTTACAATTTCCTTACCGTGAATGTTTTTCTTGAGTGTTAGGAGTATCTGGTTGGGATTGACTGGCTTTATAAGATAATCTGCTATCTTTGACCCTATTGCCTGATTCATGATGTTTTCCTCCTCACTCTTCGTAACCATCACCACGGGCGTGGAGGGTGTGATTTGCTTTATTCGCTGCAATGTCTCCAGCCCACTAATGCCTGGCATCATCTCGTCGAGCAAAATAAGGTCAAATTTCCTCTGGCGACAGCAGTCAATCGCATCCGTCCCATTCGACACGGTAACCACCTCGTAGCCCTTCTTCTCAAGAAAGATGATATGCGCACGAAGCAACTCTATCTCATCGTCAACCCAAAGCAATAATCCGTTACTCATAATCTTTATATTTAGAAACCGTCAAAGTCGTAATATTCGTCCTCAAGTTCGTATTTATCCTCTTTATTATTGGTTTTTTTGCTGCTTCTATCACCGTTGCCTGTGTCAATGAAATCATCATTGAAGTCAACTCCTATCTCATCCTCATCCTCAACAGGCACGTTCTCATATTCTGGCTCAACATACTCAAATCCCTCTTGAGATTCGTCCTCAATATCAAACTCGTCTTCCTGCGGTATAATAATAGGTGCCTCTATTGACTCCTCGGTAACCACAGTGGTCTCGTCTTCGTCAAACGTCACTTCAAAGCCTTCATCATCTGGAATCTCAATATCTTCTTCCTCGTCAATGATTTCATTTTCATCTTCTACCAGTATCTCATTATCGTTTTCTGTTGATGGCTCAGTGCTTTCTTCCTCAACAGAAACATCTGTACTTTCTTCCTCAACATGTATTTCAGTTTCCTCATCTTCTTCGACTGATATTTCAGTGCCTTCTTCCTCAACAGAAACATCTGTACTTTCTTCCTCAACATGTATTTCAGTTTCCTCATCTTCTTCGACTGATATTTCAGTGCTTTCTTCCTCAACAGAAACATCTGTACTTTCTTCCTCAACATGTATCTCTGTGCCTTCCTCTGCCTGTATCCCAACAGCGTTTTCGTCAGTTTCAGTCTCGGCTGAGATTTCATCTTCCTCAACAGAAATTGTCAAGCCCTCATCTTCCTCCTCCTCGATATATTCACCATCATCGACAAAGAGGCCCTCCTCAATGACACCTCCGTTGAACAATCCATCGTTATACCCACCGGAACTTTCAACTTCCTTCTCATACTCAACCGATTCGGGCTCTGTAAGCAGTTGCACGGTACTTATAGTTAGCGGCACAAAATGTTCCTCATAGAACTGGTCGTATTCAGCGTAACTATACTGCGTGCCAAGCAATTCCAAGTTAGCATCACTTATTATTATCACCCTACCCTTTTGGGCGAAAGACATCAGCACGTCGTTTTTATAAAACTGTTTTGCATACTGCAGAACCTCATCATAACTTCTGAAACCACTGACTTTCATGCGGCAGATACCGTCAAGATCATCTATCTCTATGTCGAAGTTGCGCACGATATAGTTGGTGAAATTATAACGTGCAAGTTCAAAGAGCAACTTGTTCTCGTTAAGAGAATCAGGAGAATATGCTATTATGAACGAGAAATTCGTAACCCTCTCAGCGATAAATACCCTTGCGTTGATAGAGTCGCTGTCGTTGAGAACCACAGAACGGTGGTCCCAGACGCTTCCGATATCAAACTTGCCGCCATGAAGCCTGCGTCCATCTTTCACTCCATTGATTATCATACCAGCCATCTCGCTGACCCCACTCTGTGGATATTTGCTCACCACCTCCTGCATATCATCCACACAGCCTTGACTGTCACCACTGTTCAGCTTGCTCAAGCCACCGATGAAAATAAACCTGTCACGGTTTGCTCCCAATGGGAAACGTGAAGCAGACAACGCCACATTAACATTCACCTCATCAAACCTATCGGCCTTGAAAGCATCGTAGGTGGCGGCATAAAGGGAGTCTTCTATATGCACCCCAAACCGCGAGTTCTCCTCAAAGTCAGGGTCAGAAAGCAATATTGTCCATTTACTTTCTGGAAATTCCTCTTTCAACCGTGCGAGATACTCACTCGCCTTAGCCGGCTGTTTCCATTGGGAATAGAGCAGGAACAGATGGTAATACGCCTCATCCATATTCTCGTATTCCTTATAATCGTTTGTCAGACGTAGGAAATTCTTCTCACTTCGAGGCAGGTTATACAGTTTATCCTTGAATATCACGCCGGCATGATAAAGGCCATCAGCAATCAACTTGTTGCTCTCTGCAACTTGTTCCTCTGTAAACGGAATCTGCTTGAGGTAATACTCTCGCTTGTGTGGGTCATTCTGAGCACTGTCCATAACCTGCTCCAAAGAATCCTTGAGAGCCTCCGCCGCCATGATTGAGTCTCGCAATTCCTCAGGAATTTCCTCCTCCTCATCAAATGTGCTGCCTACGGCAACGACAGTCTTGTTTATACGCTGCCAGTCATCTGCGTTCTGACGGTTTCCCCACAATTTCTGGAAAGTAGCCTTACCCTGACTGATTGTCGTCGGGTTGTAGAAATACCAAGCTCCCGATTGGTCGGAACTTGTTGTCGTAGCGTTTGCGGCAGACGCATTGCCGCCCATCTCAGCAAGTTTTTGTTGAGCCTCCAACTCGGCTTGCGCAGCTTTTTCCTCTTTCTCCTTCTTCTTGAGAGCCTCTATGACACGGTCAATCGCCTTGTTCCTCTCCTCCTCTGGCATCTTTGCGAGCTCTTGAAGCGAGTCTTGCAGGTGAACGGTCTCTGTATATGGAACAAGATCATCAAGAATTTTCGAACGCTCCGACAGTTGGTCATAATCCTTGCGCTCCTTGTCAAGAAGTCCTATCGCCTCCCCATAACAGCGTTGTGCATTACTGTAATCCTCCCTCTCCCAGTAAAGATCGCCAAGTGTAAGCAGCAGCACACCCTTTTCAATACCGCCACGCACCGATTTCTCATTACCTTTCTCGTATGCGGAAATAGCCTTTGCAGTATCGTTTTGCAAAAGATAGATGTTTCCAATAGCATAGTAAACTTGGTCGAGATACTCCGCATTGTTATCTGAGGATGCCATTCTCTTTAATCGTCTGACCATCTTCTTGGAATCATTCTCCGCCATCACCTCTGTTTCGGCGATACGGGCATTAAACGATAGCTCGTATGGAGGATTAAGACGAACTACATGCTTGTATGCCTTGTAAGCCGCTGTCTTGTTGCCAATCGCCTCCTGAAGCTGTCCCATAAGAAACCACTCGCGGGCTTTTTGTTTGCGTCTCATCTCATGGCTTATAACCTTTCTGAGATAAGGTATTGCCTCCTCGTAACGCCCGGTATGAATATAATAGTCGGCGTATGTATAGTCCCACTCTTTCTGAGCAAGCCAATGAATGGAATCACGACTTATCTTAGTTATAACGTCCTCAGCATCATAAATCCAGTCATCTTCTATATAACACTTTGCAAGCCACGCCCTCGCCCTGCCGTAGATAGACGGCTGCGTGGCATACAGCCTGCTCATATAAGCGAAAGTAGAGGCCGCCTCATCAAAAGAGCCTTTCATGAATTGTGAGCGTCCCATCAGCATCCACGCTTTCCACAGGAATGGGTTGTACTCCTTGCGGTTAAGCCACTCGATGTCACGCTCTGTTTTCTTCCGCTTCTTAGTCCATTGCGGTCGTTTCTTAATACTGTGGAGTTTTATTGCCTTCTGGCTTTTCTCGATAGCCCTGTCAAAATTCCCAGACCCCAATTCCCTGCTGTCCTTATTGCCAACGGTGTAGAGAGGTATCATTTCGGTGAAGTTATCCTTGTTTCCCTGTTCTTTCTCAAGGGAACCGTCGATATAGGCCAATGAACCGTTGTAGTATGTGTTGTATTTGGCATTGAAAGATTGCCACCATCTCGACTTGGCTGTGTTTTTCTCCGTAGAACAACCCACGGTTATCATGAGAGCCACGATAACCATGATAGGAATGATATGTTGTTTCGGTCGGATAATCATTAATCGGGAAAAGCCTATTATATCTAATATATAACTTTTTAAAAGCCGTTTTATTGCCTGTTCCCGATACTATTGGTTTTCCATAAGCATGATAACCTCGTCCTTCAGTCTGTCGGGGATGTTTATGCCACGCAACGAAAGACTTACCGCCCAGTCTTTTACCTCCTCCTGCCTCATCGTATAGAGCACATCGGAAAACTGCTCCACCTCCTCATCGGAATAACTGTCAGATTTCCTGCCCTTGAACGCATCAAGTTCCTCGTCATCGAAATACACAATTTCTTTAGTGGACGCCTCCAAGAGGCACTCCTGCAAGCACTTATCCGTTGCAACATTACAAGTGTCACAAGAGCTGCCGCCACCATGTCGCAATACATTAGTGTTGTCTTGGGCACGTCTATTGTATATCGCCACCACAACAGCGGCAAGAATCAACAGAAGGATAAATATAACATAAATCGCCATAAGATTTACTTGGTCTCCGTAATGCCAAAACCTGCCTGTCGCAAGTCATCCCAGAAACGTGGATAAGACTTGCTGACCACCTGCGGATTGTTGATTTTCAAGCCATCGACACGCAACGAGACGGGAGCAAAAGCCAATGCCATGCGATGGTCCTCGTAGGTATCTATCTCTGCATCTGGCGTGGACTTGCAGCGCTCCCCATCCCAACTAAGCATATCACGTCCATTATCCTTGATTACATATCCCAATTTCCTCATCTCTGTTTTCAGCGCTTCTAAACGGTCGGTTTCTTTTATTTTCAACGATGCCAATCCTGAGAAACAGAAAGGGACATCCAGCAAAGCGCAGCAGACAACGAATGTCTGTGCCATGTCTGGCTGGTTGATGAAGTCATAGTCAAGGCGTGCCAACTTGCGTTCAAACTTTTTCAGCGTAACGATGGTTGGCTTTCCCTTTTCCCTCGTCTTGAAAATAGTCTTAATGCCAAGCATATTGAACAGGTATTTCACTGTGGAATCACCCTGCCGCGAACCGTCCATCAATCCTGTGAGCCGCACCTCTATATCTTCATCTTTACTCAATGCAACTATCTCATACCAATAAGAAGCCGCGCTCCAATCGTTCTCTATAAAATACTTCCTCGATATGTATGGTTTTGCACTGACAGTGATTGTATCGTTGGCTGTCCATTCCACCTCCGCTCCAAAGTCTCTCATTATGCACATTGTCATGTCTATGTATGGACGAGAAACTATGTCTCCTATGAGCTTCATGTTCAATCCCCTATTCAACACAGGAGCAATCATCAACAAGGCAGAAATGAACTGCGAACTCACATTGCCCGGAATTTCTATGTGGCCTCCCCACAAATTCCTGCCTTTTATGCGAAGCGGGGGAAAGCCCTCCACACCCTCGTAGTCGATTTCAGCACGGAGAAACCTCAAGGCATCCACCAGAATACCTATCGGCCGCTGTTTCATTCTTTCACTACCCGTAATAACATGCTCGCCATGGGTAACCGCCAAATATGCTGTCATAAAGCGCATAGCAGTGCCTCCTGCCTTGATGTCGATTATCTCGGGCATATTCTTAAGGGCATTTATAATCACTTCGGTATCATCACAGTCAGACAGGTTGTCGGGCATTATATCCCCTTTTGACAGCGCATGGATTATCAAAGCGCGATTGCTTATGCTTTTAGATGCAGGCAAATTTATCGTGGTATCTATCTTATCAGGTGCTTTGACTATGTATTGCATTTAATTTACGTGTACTTTTTGTTCGTGTGCAAAGATAGTGCAAATGAGCGAAATACAAAATTTTATTTTCATATTTCCGAACGCAGCCTATCTTATTTAAAGATAGTGCAAGTCGAGCAAAATGCAAAACAAAAAGGAGTGAAACGAGTTTTCGTTTTCATAAAGGAATCTTTCAAAAAGACAAAGGTGTTGCCTTGCAGGAATTATTTTAACTAATCTTTAATATTTGAAACATTTTTGCAGTTCAAAAAACAAACCGTCAGTATGTTGCATTTTATTTCTTTGGCGTATCTTAATGTTGAAATTATACTAAATTTATGTCATCCTGTCAAGAAAGCAATGCTTTTATATAGCATTATATAAGTTTTAAAGTGTCCCAACTGTCCCACTTTTTGGGACACCAAGATATTACTGCTTTACTGTTTTAACTTGACATAGTGTCTGCATTTAGCAGCGTTTTGTGTCATTATGCTACCATTTTTCAGCTTTTATACATCACCGTTTAAGTGTCCCACTGTCCCAAGAAATGCAGAATTAAAAGTTAAAAATTACAAATTACCTACGGTGAAATTACTCACGCTCGGCAGAGTTTAAGCGAGCTTACTCTGCATTTGCTTACTCGCAACTTTAAAAATTTATTGCAGTTGAAGCCGAGAGTATTCGCAAGTTAACAGTTAACAATGCGATATGGGTACATACCAATATGTGGACGCATACCATTACGAACATGGTAAAAGCTGGCTTTTCACTAAAAGTCGTTGCGAAGATAGTGATAAATTATGAATTATCCAAATTTTTCGCAAAAAAAGCTTAATTGTCAGGTGTGTAAATTAAACTGTGTCAAGGTATGATACAGCATATTTAATATCGAAAAACAGCCTGCACCGAAAAAGTGCAGGCTGTTTTCTAATTATTCAGTAGTCAATTATTTATTCAAGCCACGGTTGTTGAACGTTGCGTTAAGCACCATGAGGTACTTGCGGTACTGGTCGTTGTCAAGCACGTAACGCATATATGTCAAGTCCTTGTAAACGGCATTCTTTACCATAAATTCACGGTCACTGCCGGTCTCCTCTGTCGCGTTCATCATGTCGGCGCAGAACTCACTGTGGATGTCTTTCACGTCTTCCAACTGCTCTGCTGTCAGTTGCAAGTAGTCTGCCAACTTAGTGTAGTTCACTGACATGTTATAAGCGTTAGTGTTCTCTACACTGTTCAACTCTTCGTTCTCTGCAAATGTCATAGTCAGGCTAAGCACTGCTACAACTGTCAAAAACAATCTTTTCATAATCTTTTTATTTTTAAAACCTGTGGACTTCGGTTCTTTTCTCTCGAATCACCTCCGCCCGTTATCCTAATTATCTTTTTTGCCTTTGGGCTTTGGAAAACCTCCGCCCTCATTTTATCAATCCTCAAGCAAAAGTTAACTCTTAACTCTTAATTCTTAACTCTTAACTTGAAAACCGTCCGCAGGACTTTTTCATCCCTTTTGACGTTGCAAAGATACGGCGGTTTTTCAATATGTCGTGCAAAAAAATCGTAACTGTTTGCGTTAACAGTACTATTTTATTGATTTAGGTCAAATTTAATTATAAATCATACATAAATCACGCAAAATATAGAATACTATGAGAAAACAAGCCTTAACATTTTCTCTCCTTACATAAAAATGCCCCAAAAGCTGTTGCGTAGCTTTTGGAGACATTTCTGGATTTGCATTTATCTGTTTAGTTTGTGCTGGCACAGAATTTCTTGGCAGCGCGCAACTGATGCCGCATAATGCTCAGGAATTCCTGGCTCTCCTGCAGAATGTTCAGGTAGAGCAAAGTGACCTTCAAGTTAGTGTCATTATCCTGCTGCATACGGTCAAGCACCACTTTGCGCATCAACGAGAGCTGTCGCTTGCACTCGTTGGCCATCTCGGATGTCTCCTCATACCTGTCATACCTGTTAGTGGAGATCATCTGCTCGGTGTTATCCATCAACTCATTAATCCTTCTCCTTATATCCTCAAATTCATTAAGATAAGCATCGGGCATCGGACTGAAGCTGTTGTCCACGTGTTCCTTGATAGGTTCGAGCATACGGCGGAGACAGTAAACAAACTGTTGGTCGCTGTTCACGCCGAGATGAAACCACGTGTTCCTCTCTATCGCGATGTCAGTAGGAATGCGGCGGATAGCAAGGAGCTCCTTGCGGCGGTATTTCTTAAGGGTGGTCTGTTCATCCTTCAAGGATTTCTCACATTGGCGCAGCAGGCGAAGATTCTCCGTTCTCACGCCATCAAGAATATCATTAAACCTCTGTACGGAGAAACGCGTAACATAACTCTGCGTGCGAGTGACGTGCCTGAGAAGCAAGTCCCAGACTATCTCCCTGTCCTTTGTGCGCATCATGAGCTGGAACACGTCATCCTTCCTTTCGTCCCGCACTTTCTTTGCATACTTGCGGTTGCTGTTCCAAATCAGGTATATGTCGAGCACCATGAAGATTATCATAATTGGGAAACCGCCAAAGTGCATCAACGCACAAACTATCGCACACGTTACAAAAGCCACGCCAGCCGTTACAAACCAGCCTCCTATTACGGAGATCACACCCGTTACCCGGAACACCGCACTCTCACGGTTCCAGGCACGGTCTGCCAACGAGCTGCCCATTGCCACCATGAACGTAACATACGTGGTAGAGAGAGGGAGCTTATAGTTGGTACCTATTATAATAAGCATTGCAGCAAGCACAAGGTTGACTGCGGCACGCACCTCATCGAAAGCAGCCCCGTTTTCAAGGTTGATATCCTCCTTGTTGAAACGCAGGTCTATCCATTTGAGCAGCCCTTTCGGTATTATCTTCGCAACAGCCTCGCCTACATCCTGTGTAAACCTCACGATACTGCGGGCAGCGCGTGAGGAGCCGAACATCTCATCACCCTCGTCCTGACGGCTGAGGTCAACGCTCGTCTTGACGACATTCTGCGCCTTCTTGGATGTCGCCATTGCGGTAATCATTATTATACCTGCAATAAGAAGGTAGAGCAGAGGGCTCTTTGCCGATGTCATCAGTGAAGTCATTTTGAATGCCTCTGGCAAGCCGTTGCCGTTGGCCATGAAATCCCTCATGGAGTCGAGGCCGGCAAGCGGCACACCGATGAAGTTCACAAGGTCGTTGCCTGCGAACGCCATAGCCAACGAGAACGTGCCTGCGAGCACAATCAGCTTGAACACATTGATACGCAACAGGTGCAGTATTTCCATGAGTACCGTACCGCCACAGAACACAGCAAGCAAGAGCATCGGTGTGTTGGCTTTTATCCAGTCGCGTGCCACCTCACTGAGGTAAGGCGACTTGCCGACACCCATGATGAAAATGAAATACGCCAATGCTGCGAAAGCAATACCGCCGAAAATAGCTATGGTGTAGCGCAGGTGTTTCTTATAGTTGAATGTGAATACAATACGTGAGATCCATTGTACCAGCGTGCCGAAGAAAAACGCTATTGCCACCGATACGAAGATAGCGATTATCACACTCAATGCCTTGTCGCTGTTCAACAGGTCGTAAATCGTGAGCGACGGCTCGGCATGCATTTTCAGAATGGCGAGGATAAACGTACCCCCTAATAATTCGAACACCAACGATACGGTGGTGGATGTCGGCATACCCAACGTGTTGAACATATCTAGAACTACTACGTCGGTGACCATGACCGCAAGGAAAATCGTCATCACCTCGTGGAATGAATAGTTTTCCGGTCGCATGATACCATGTCGTGCTACATCCATCATGCCGGCACTCATCACGGCGCCTATCAAAACGCCTACAGATGCCACAATAAGTACCGTGCGGTATTTCGCAACCTTCGCGCCAATGGCGGAATTAAGGAAGTTTACTGCATCATTGCTGACCCCGACGAACAAGTCGAACACTGCCAAAAGCAGCAGGAAAGCGACAATTAGAAAATAAATCTCTGTCATATCTATAAAACAAGTAATAATTTCACAGTGCAAAAGTAAAAACATCTTATTACAGAGATTTTAAACAGATATTTCATTTATGTTACAAAAACAAAAGACATAGCCAAATAAAGCCATGCCTTTTTGTTATGAAAAAGTGGGAAAACAGGGATTTCTCACTTTATTATTCTTTTCGCAAAATAACGGACGGGGTACCAGACGGCGACAAATCCGACAACAAGAACAGTAAAGAAAACGATGACGATATCCTCCAAGTGAACACTCACGGGATAAGCGTCAACTACGAATGAGCCGCTACTCTGACCGAGAGCCACAAGACCGTAAGTCTGTTGCAGCCAACAGAGCAGCAGACCGATTAATATGCCGAGAACGGCACCGATAGCCGAAATCATCCTGCCCTCGAAAAGGAAAATCTTAGTAATCTGCTTGTCGCTCGCCCCCATATTGCGCAACGTGGCTACATCTTCTTTCTTGTCGATTATAAGCATCGACAACGAGCCGATAATGTTGAAACAAGCCACTATGAGAATGAACGTAAGGAAGATATAGGCGATGAACTTCTCCACTTTCATAATACGGAACGTGTCTGCCTGCTGTTCCAAACGGTCTATAACGACATATTTGTCACCGGCAATCGACTGCATTTTCTTTTTCACCGCATCAAGGTCGCTGCCGTTCTTGAGCCTCAGCTCCAATTGCGTCACCATACCCCGCATACCGAAAAGGTTGCGTGCAAAGTCGATGGAAGTGACAATATGGTCACGGTCATAGCGCGACTGGCGCACGCAGAACACCACGCCAGGGGAGATGAGCGAGTCTGCCACGAAACCCTCAGTGGGATTCATCATGTCAAGCTGCCCCTCACGTTTGGGAGCGTAGATCTTGAGGAATCCCTGCCACTTGGCACTCATGCCGAGGTTCTCGGCAAGGCCGATGCCGACGATGCCAAACTGGAGGTTTGCGGCATGGAGAGAGAAACCACCATCGCCATACAGTATTTCGTTGATATGGGTCAGTTGATCGAAATTGTCATCCACTCCCTTCACCATCACCATCGCCTGTCGGTCGCGATAGAAAGCCAACGCCTGGTCCTCAACGCACTCGGTCGCCACGTCAACCTGCGGCAGGTTGCGTATCTCGGTGAGGATAGGATCATCGGCAGGGGCAGACTTTCCTTGAGCCGGCACGACTTCCAACTGAGGGTCGAAAGCGGTAAGCAGCGAGGCCACCAAATCGTGAAAGCCGTTGAACACGCTCAAAGTAACCACGAGAGCCATTGTAGCGACAGCCACCCCTATCATGCTAATGGCACTGATAATGTTGATGGCATGCGTGCTCTTCTTTGAGAACAGGTAGCGACGTGCGACGTAGAAGGGGAAATTCATTTTTTCAGCAATTCGTCAATGTGCTCGATATAGTCAAGGGAGTCGTCCAAAAAGAACCTCAGCTCCGGTATTATGCGCAACTGGTTGCGCACGCGTGTGCCCAGCTCATATCTCACGGTTTTCTCGTTTGCGGTGATGTTTTTTATAATTTCCTCCCCTCTCTCGGATGGGAAAATACTGAGATAAGCAGTGCAGACACTAAGGTCAGGACTGATACGACAGCGCGTTACGCTCGCTATCACTCCATGCATCATCCTTGTCTGCGACTGGAATATAAGGCTCAGTTCTTTTTGAAGCAACCTTGCTATGCGGTTTTGTCTTTTTTCCTGCATTGTTTTTATGTTTTCAAATAATATACGTGCAAAGATACAGCAAAAAGAGAGAAGAGCAAAATAAAAAGAATTTTTATGACGTTCTGACAAAATACAGCGCAACTTATTTAAAAAAGACAACTTTTCCTGTCTAATGTGGACATTCTCATTTTTTAAGTCTAAATTTGCACATTCTACTTGAACGGCCATAAACATTAAAGGCCAAGTTTTATAAAAAGATGAGACCGTCTGCTGAAAAAGGAAAAATAGCATTGGTGTTGTTGGTAAGCATCGTGACGTTCTTCGTGAACAACAATGTGATTACGCCAGACATCATGGAGTCGCGCAATATCATCACGGCACGTGAGATGGTATATGACGGGCACTGGATTATTCCGACCATGAACGGTGAGTTGCGCCTGGAGAAGCCGCCGTTGCCCACATGGTTGGCGGCAGTGGCGGAGATTGTATCACCCGACAACATTGCGCTGCAACGAGGGATGGCAGGGTTGGCGGCAGTGCTGCTGGTTTTTTACTTTTACTACTTTGCCAAGCACATATTGAAGATAGAGCCGTTGATTCCCACCCTGTTGCTCTGCACCTGCTATAACGTGATATTGATGGGGCGCACCGCCTCGTGGGACATCTATTGCCATGCATTCATGTTAGCAGGAATCTATCACCTCTCACGGGCGTTGCTCTCGCCGCCACGTGCATGGCGGCATTTCATTGCGGCAGGCATCTTCACCGGACTGTCAATATTGAGCAAGGGGCCGGTATCTCTCTATGCCCTGTTCTTGCCGTTTCTCATCAGTTTCGGACTTTTCTATCATCCCTCAACAAAGAAAAAAGGTTTTGCTGTCATTACTTTCATCATCGTGGCATTGGTTGTCGGAGCATGGTGGTATGCCTACGTTTATCTGTTCCAAGACAACGCACTGACAGCTGTTGTAAAGAAAGAATCCGGCTCATGGATAGACCATAACGTGCGACCATGGTGGTACTACTGGAAATTCTTCTTAGAGGCAGGTGTATGGTCATTTCTGCTGTTGACCGCCATCTTCCTGCCCCTGTTCAACAGGTTGAGGCGCAGTTCGCGTCAATGGCTCTTCACGCTTTGTTGGATGCTGCTCTCGTTAGTGTTGCTCTCACTGTTGCCAGAGAAGAAAAGCCGATACCTATTGCCCTTGATAATCCCAGCCACCTACCTGATGGGCTCTCTTGTGACATGGTGGAGAGAGTCGCTGCGCTACCGTTCCTCAGTGCCGCGTGCCGACAAATGGTGGTTCCGCATAAACACCCTCCTGATAGCGGCGACAGTGGTGATACTTCCCCTTGCGACATGGAAATTCTTTTTCGTACCTGGTTACATTCCCCTGTGGGCATTAATAGCGTTCACCGTGTTTGTCATATTAATTGTAGTTTACCTGATATATGTCATGGTTAACTTGCGCCCGATGGGGTTGCTCGGCAGTGTTACCATCTTGTTTCTTGCAGCCGAATGTCTTGTCATGCCGACATTGAAAAACATTATCAACAATCCTGAAATGAAAAGTATCTCGGAGACACGGGAGATAAAGGCGCTGGATGGCGTGCCATTCTACCATATCGACAACGTACCATTACGCATTGAATTAGTATATGCCGCACACCGCAACATCAGTCCTATATGTATTGACTCCATAGACAGCAAATTGCCATGCGTATTGCTGACACACAAACCCATAGACAAGACTTTGACGGAAAAGTCGTTAGGCAAGATAGAGGCAACCCTCATAGACAAATACGATGACAACCGCCGTCCGAAAACGAGCAGACGCTACAGCGATGAGTTTATCTATTACGCCACCCTGCTGAATGTTAAGGCTGATACGGCGACAATCATAAACGAAGAAAATATCAATATGATAGAGCCATGAACAAGACAAGCAACTATAAACTTACAATAATTGTTCCTGTGTATAATGAGGAAGACAACATCCCCGCCTTGGAGGAGCGGCTTGGAACATACCTCCCCACTGCCCTATGCCCCACCTGTGTACTGTTTGTAAACGACGGCTCTACGGACAGCAGTCTGAAAGGCATTGTTGAGATATGCAAGAGGAACAAAGCGTTCTTCTACATCTCCTTGAAACACAACGGAGGACTTAGTGCGGCGATGAAAGCCGGCATTGACGTTACGGAATCACCCTACGTGGGTTATATGGATGCCGACCTGCAGACAACACCGGAGGATTTCAACCTGTTGCTGAAAGACATAGAGAGCTACGAACTTGTGATGGGCATACGCGCCAACCGCAAGGACACCGGGTTCAAGAAACTGCAGTCTAAAATAGCTAACGGCTTCCGCAGGATGATGACACACGATGGGGTGCAGGACACCGGTTGCCCGTTGAAAGTCATGCACACCGACTATGCGAAACGTGTGCCTTTCTTCACCGGCATGCACCGTTTCCTGCCAGCCCTGTTCCTGTTGCAGAACGGGCGAATCAAACAAGTGCCGGTGCGCCATTTCCCACGCACTGCCGGTGTCTCGAAATATCACCTTTGGAATCGCCTTGTGGCTCCGTTCATCGACTGTTTCGCATACCGTTGGATGAAGAAACGCTATATCAACTACCGTATAGCGGAGGACAACTTCAATATGGAGTAATGCGGAAACCATGGTCAATCCCATAGTGATACTTGTAATCGGTTTCATGGCGCAGGCGTTCTTTTCCGCACGTACCCTTGTGCAGTGGGCGCTTTCCGAACGTGCGAAGAAAGTGTTGTCTCCATCCCTTTTCTGGATATTCAGTGTTCTCGGGGCTTACCTGCTCTGCCTGTATGGGTGGTTGCGCAATGATTTCTCCATAGTCTTAGGGCAGTTCATTTCCTATTACATCTATCTGTGGAACTTGAAGATGAAGGGTATATGGAATAACACACCTTTTATCCTGCGCTTTATATTACTGCTTACACCTATCATCGCCATCTGCTTTGTCGCCAGCAACGCAGGGGTGTTTGTAGCCCGTTTCCTGCACAACGAGAAAGTACCACTATGGCTGTTGCTGTTCGGCTCGGCAGGTCAGGTGCTGTTCACACTCCGTTTCGTTTACCAGTGGCTGTATTCCCGCAAGAGGGGCGAGTCTCGCCTGCCTGCCGGTTTCTGGCTAATCAGTCTTGTCGGCTCCCTGTCCATCGTCTCTTACGGTATCATCCGTTTGGACCCCGTACTCATAGTAGGACAGTCGTTTGGATTGGTGGTTTATATCAGGAATTTGATATTGTTGAGGAACGAGAGCAAGAATTTGGACAAATAGGCCTTGTGACATCCTAAATTTTGCTATATTTGCAGTGTCAAACTATTAATCATAAAAAGAAAGGACTGAAAATGAAAAGAGTAATTATGACAGTGACTCTCGTTGCCTTAATAGGTTTTGGCTCTGCTGCTTACGCACAGGATGTCAAGGAAGTGAAGACTCCTCCTGAGAATATGGAGAAACCAGAGGGCGCACCTGAAATGAACGGCGAAAGACCGGAGAAGCCGGAAATGAGCGGTGAGAATGCTGACGGAACAGCGCCAGAGCCTCCAAAGGGTCCAAAGGACAACACCGAATGTACCAACAAGGAGTGCGACAAGGCACCGAAAGAAGCTCCAAAAGAATAAGTTATCGGAAATTTCAGAATTAACGACAAGTGTAACAATAATAGTCCCAGAAGCAGTACGCTTTTGGGACTTTACTTAGTTACTTTTTCAGCACTACTTAGTTACTTTTTCAGCACTACTTAGTTACTTTTTCAGCACTACTTAGTTAC
>JAJPZD010000262.1 GCA_021204605.1 Prevotella sp. | reverse complement strand
TCGACGGTTGGGGTATCGGAAAACATGGCGCAGGTGACGTAATCTTCAATACGCCCACTAACTATCTCGACTATCTCCGTGCCGTAAGTCCGCACTCACAGCTGCAGGCTTCGGGAGAGAACGTCGGACTGCCCGACGGACAGATGGGCAATTCGGAAGTCGGTCACCTAAACATCGGCGCCGGGCGCATTGTTTATCAGGACTTAGTGAAAATCAACCATGCCTGCAAAGACGGCTCTATCATAAAGAACCCGGAAATAGTAAAGGCTTACAGCTATGCCCGTGAAAGTGGCAAAAAGCTGCACCTCATGGGTCTGACAAGCGATGGCGGTGTGCACTCCTCACTCGACCACCTGTTCAAACTCATGGAGATTTCAAAGATATACGGACTGCAGAATACATACATCCACTGTTTTATGGACGGCAGGGACACCGACCCTAAGAGCGGTGTCGGTTTCATCAAACAGGTTGAAGATGCTTGTATAGAGACAGGTGCACATATCGCCAGCATCGTGGGACGTTTCTATGCTATGGACAGGGACAAGCGTTGGAACCGCATAAAGGAGGCTTACGACATGCTCATCGAGGGCAAGGGGAAACAGGCCTCCGATATGGTGAAGGCTATGGAGGAGAGCTATGCCGACGGTGTTACCGACGAGTTCATCAAACCGATTGTAAACACTACTGTTGACGGCAGGATTCAGGAGGATGATGTGGTGATCTTCATCAATTTCAGAAACGACCGTGCTAAGGAGCTCACTCGTGTTCTCACTCAAGAGGATATGCCAGATGAGGGTATGCACACTATAAAGGGACTTCACTATTTCACAATGACTCCTTACGATGCTTCTTTCGAGGGCTTAGGGATCTTGTTCCCGAAAGAAAATGTGGAAAACACCCTCGGCGAATATCTTAGCAAACAGGGCAAAAAACAGTTGCATACAGCGGAGACTGAGAAATACGCTCATGTAACGTTCTTCTTCAACGGTGGGCGTGAGGAGCCATACGAGAATGAGGACCGCATACTTGTTCCTTCGCCGAAAGTCGCCACTTACGACCTCAAGCCGGAGATGAGCGCATACGAGGTAAAGGACAAGTTGGTTGAGGCTATCAACACGCAGAAATATGACTTTATAGTAGTCAATTTCGCCAATGGTGACATGGTGGGACATACCGGGGTATATAACGCTATCGCCAAGGCGGTATGGGCTGTTGACCATTGCGTGCACGACGTGATTGAGGCTGCTAAGGCAAACGACTATGAGGCGATTATCATCGCTGACCACGGTAACGCCGACAACGCTATCAATCCTGACGGCACGCCTAACACGGCTCACTCCCTTAACCCCGTGCCATTCATCTATGTCACTGACAACAACAGTGCCACCGTGAAGGACGGCAGGCTTGCCGACGTGGCGCCTTCTATCTTGCATATCATGGGACTGCCCCGGCCAGAGGATATGACGGGCGAGGATTTGATTTCCGACAACAGATAGTGGTTATTATATTGGCGTTACATCCACTAAATATGGGTGCAACGCCCTTATTTTTTCTAATACGCTAAACACGTCAAAGTGCTTTCCGCATAAAGGCACCGCGACTACTGATATTATGAACGTAAAAATAGAGGAATCCTGGAAACAGCATATCGGTACCGAGTTTGACAAACCATATTTCGCATCTCTCACCGAGTTCGTACACCAAGAATACCGCAACGCTACTTGCTATCCACCCGCAAAATTAGTGTTCAACGCTTTCAACCTCTGTCCTTTCAACATGGTCAAAGTTGTGATAATCGGTCAAGACCCGTATCATGAACCAGGACAGGCGCAGGGATTATGTTTTTCAGTGAACGATGGCGTGGCTTTCCCACCTTCTCTCATCAACATCTTCAAGGAGATAGAAAGCGACATCGGCACACCAATGCCAAAAAGTGGCAGCCTGGTACGCTGGGCTCAACAAGGTGTATTGCTTCTTAACGCCACTCTTACCGTAAGGGCGCATTTAGCAGGAAGTCATCAGAAACGTGGTTGGGAGGAGTTTACAGATGCTGTGATAAGTGCGCTCTCGCACGACCGGGAGCACCTCGTATTTATCCTTTGGGGCAATTACGCTCAAAACAAAGCGGCATTGATAGACGGCAATAAGCATTATATCCTCAAATCGCCTCATCCATCACCTTTCTCCGCACACCATGGCTTTTTCGGCAATCACCATTTCAGCTTGACGAACTCCTATCTCAAACAAAACGGTATAGAGCCTATCGTTTGGTAAAGCATAACAAATGGTAAAAAGCACAACATTTTAATAGTCCGGGCAGAGAATTGCTCTCAACAAAAATTATTTCAAATGCGACTCCCGATAATACAGGTCGGCGACGTACTTGTGTCGCCAGACATCATAACAGAGAAATTCTGCTGTGACATTGAGAAATGCCATGGGATGTGTTGTGTGGAGGGGGATGCCGGTGCGCCCGTTACAATGGATGAGATTGCGGAAATAGAGAATTGTCTCGATGCGGTGTGGAATGACCTCTCTGCTTCGGCTCAATCGGTAATCGACCGACAAGGTGTGGCATACACCGACTTAGATGGCGTTCTCGTAACAAGTATTGTAGAAAACCAAGACTGTGTCTTCACCTGCCACGAAGGTGATTGCTGTCTCTGCGCTCTCGAAAAGTCATTCCATAAAGGCAATTCTTCTTTCTGTAAACCAATAAGTTGCTCGCTATACCCTATCCGTGAGCGACAGTTCAGCAACCATACATTCGTCCTGAACTACCACCGCTGGAATATCTGTGAGCCGGCGCGGATTAAAGGCAAAGAGCAGAACCTCCCCCTATACAAATTCCTCAAGCAACCTCTCATCCGCAGATTTGGCAACGACTGGTATTCCGAACTCGAAAATACCATCTCGGAATTACGCTCCGCCGGCTACATCGACTGAAAACCAATTCATTCTCTCCCTCAATGAATTGGGGAACTACATTTAACTCTTAATTTCCCCATCCGTAGGTGGAACTCCGTTAGGCAAAGTCCCCCTAAGGGGGGATTTAGGGGGCTTTAACTTTCATTTTTTCAATCTTCTTTTTCAGGTATTCCCGAAACTCATCATTCTCAAGCACCTCAATATCCTCGAACAGTCCCAGAACAAACCTTCCGATACCGACATAACTGCACACATACATATCAAGAATATACTTTCCATCTGGCATTTCCGTAACGTATTTCAACGCCCTTGGGTATTCCTCTTTCAGGATATTGTATGCCACATTGCCCAATATCATCTTCACAGGCATCCGATCCTCACCGCTGAACATGAAAATGTCGGTGTACAAATCCCTGTGCAAACTCTCATAGCACCATCCCATATCAAGCAGCTCCACGTCCCGCATCCTACTGATCTTGAACGTCTTGTTCAGCCGTGATGACGGTTCAAAGCACCTCACCTCATTGTTGTTGTTCATCAACATAAACGGTTCCACAAGCCTGTCCTTCGTCGTCCTACTGTTCAATGAAACATAACCATGCAACAGCACCTGCTGCTTGAATTTGATCGCCTGATACAAAATCCCTATGTTATGCGCCGCCTGCTCTCGCAACTCATCGTTGGTCAATATATCAAAATCATAGAAACGATCCAACTTTCTCTTCAGATTTTCTGTCAAGGCATTCTCATTTCCCGTCTTGGAAAGCAACCGGCGGATAAGCACCGCCTCCTCCTCCGTGAACGACACCCGCTCTATTATGTGGTTGAAAAACGGGGAACAGCGGTCAATGCAATAATACTCACCGTGCTTGTAAACAGTAAATCCGCAATCACGGAAAAACTCAAGATAATAGTATAGGTTGCGACGAGATATGCCCACCTTGTCGCACAGTTTACTGACCGTATAACTTCTGTTTTCCGTCAGCAACTCAAGTAAATACAGTTCCCTTTCAAGTTTATCGTGCCGCATACGTAACTATTTTCAAATATGTTCATTCAAACAGGTCAAGTTCAGTATTGCCCAAAAGATTGTAACTTTTGCGATGATACGGCGTGATTCCGTATTTTCTTATCGCCTCCCTATGCTTGCGTGTAGGATATCCCTTGTTCACGTCCCACTCGTATTGCGGATATTCCTCCGCCAACTTACGCATATAATCATCGCGGTAAGTCTTGGCAAGAATGCTTGCGGCGGCTATCGACAGATATTTCCCATCACCCTTTATTATTGTGGTGTGCGGAACATCCCGATATGGCTTGAAACGGTTGCCGTCAACGATTATCGCCTGGGGACGCACTTTCAACTGGTCCAAGGCGCGGTGCATGGCAAGGATACTCGCATTCAAGATGTTTATCTCGTCTATCTCTTCCGGCGTGACGATACCCACTGCCCACGCCACGGCATCGCGCTCTATAACAGTCCGCAGCTCATACCGCTTTTTCGCAGTCAATTTCTTCGAGTCGTTAAGCTCCTCATTCTTATAGTCAGGGGACAATATCACGGCTGCGGCATACACGCTCCCGGCGAGGCAACCCCTGCCGGCCTCGTCGCAACCGGCCTCTATCACTCCTTTATTGTAAAATGTCTCTAACATCGCCTTTTTTTATGTTTCTTTAACAAAAAACGTATTGGTTGTGAACTTATTGTGCACAAACAGGCATTTATTTTGCACCCAGAAACATTAATAAAACAACAAAATATGGAAAGACAATTAACTATGTCAACAGACACAACTTTAAAAAAAGTATCTGATATGAAAAAGAAGACTATTAACATGCTTAACACACCGCTCAAATTTATAGGCGAGTACTACTCCCACGTCCTGCAACGCCCTATCAACATCATCCAGACAAAGGCGATAACGGAGGCTCAAATAGCCTTCCTGACCACCATCCTGCCCTTAGACTACAACCTCGCACTCCGCTCCCTCGCCTGCGCCTGGCTCATCATCGCGCTCAGAAAATGCAAACGATTGCTGTAATTACTCTAAATTTAAAATTAGAATAAAACTAATATCCCCTAACCTAACATTATAAGTTTATTATCATAAAATAAAGTTGTAAAAACGAAAGATAATTATTAATTTTGCAATATGGAAAGAAATTGTTCTATTAATAGCCCTTTTAGGTATGCTGGTGGTAAGTTCTATGCTCGCCATCTGATATTAGACCACATTGTTTCCCATAATGTGTACATAGAACCTTTTTGTGGTGGTGCAAGCATATTCTTTGCAAAAGAGAAAGTTAGAAATAATCAGCTAAATGATATTGATGAAGATCTTATCAATACTCTTCAAATCATTAGAGACCAGCCTTATGATTTAATAAACATTCTTAAGAAAGGTACTTGTAGTAGAATTCCACAAGA
>JAJPZD010000241.1 GCA_021204605.1 Prevotella sp. | reverse complement strand
ATATGCGCAAGTTGGTTAATCTTTCAACCGATATGCTTTGCATAAAAGAAGATTTATATAATGAGCAGAAATCATTTGTTGGTTATGATACCCATAAAACATTTCCAATCTTAACTGCAAAGTTAGGGAAAAAGTAACTGCAAATCATAAATCATCAACATAAGCAACGGTGTTGCCACAAGTTGAATCTTCAAGCAAATATGCGACAGCCATGAGTTGTTCCAAATACTTTTTTGAATCATCAAATAAAAAACCGTTCAAATCCTTGTCTATACTCTTGAACGGTTTTATCTCTGTGTCCGCATTCAACGGTATTAAATCATATCCTTTAATGACCATCATCGTAAGTCAAATGAGCCCTTGGCTTTGAAATATTCGTAGAGTTTCCTACCATTCTCTATCTCCTCCTTGCTCGCAGGAACGAGGTGCTTCATTTTCTCCTCAAAGCGTTCAGCGTCTTTACCTGTTATCACAGGTGTTTCTTTAATTGGTCGAGCCATAGCGTTAATAATTAATTATATAAGAATAAAACGACCTGCCGATTTGAACATTGTTAAGAGGCTTGGCAGCTCTATTGTGCAAAATTACAACAAATTTCTGTATTTGCAAAAAACATTGACTTTTTAAAAATGAATAATTATAAATCCTAACTGCAAAGCTAAAGAAAAAATCAGATAATATATAATTATGACAAATGTTTTATATAGCTTTGTACATTCAACATAGAGGTGCAATTATACTATAATCTTCATTTTCTTTCTTTGACACAGTTCTTTTTACAGTCTCTTTGCAATGTGAGAATCCCTGTTATCGTTTTTTCAGTTTTACAAAAGCAAACACCCCACATATCCCTTTTTCGGCATGCTCAAGAATTTGTGCTTTGATGTTCTGTAAATTTGAATCTTTAATATCACTCAAAATTGATATGCACTCCTCAAACTGCCCAATCTCTCGCATTAGCTCCGCCTTGAAAAGAATGTCTATGTCTTTCTGACTCTCTATAAAGTTTAAAACCGTTGTTCTGAAAAATTCAAAATCCTCTTCGCTAATATTCTCACTTACCTCTTCATTTTCATCCTCTCTTGAACGGTAATACTTGTCATTATACGCAAATATAGTCTGAATGCGTAGAATATTCGCATCTTCTTCCGGTATCTGGGATGTTGCAAACTGCTCTTGCGCTTCTTTACATTCCTCTAACGTCAACGTCCCTAATTCAAAGCTTACATCATCACCTTTCTCATATTCCTGGTCCTTGATAAAATAAAACGTTCCACAATTAGGACATCTTTGTATCGGTGAGACCTGTGGCAACATCGGAGCATCCCTTTTCGTATCCGACCAGAACGTTGCCCCGAATGTGTTCCCTGACATTAAACTTAACAACTCTTTTTTCCTCCCACATTTAGGGCATGTCACTAATCTTGCATTTCCTGGTAACATATCACTTTCATTTAATTAGTTAATTTTTCTCGTTCTTTATTTATACGTATTTCTTCCCGTTATATTGTTCTTATTCTTAACTTTTCTCTTTCTCCCTCAATAAATTGGGGAGCTACATACTCGGCGCCGCATCAAACTTTTAACTTTTAACTTGAAACTTTTAACTTGAAAATCTCCAATTTTTCATTACCTTTGCACATAATTATAATTTCGCACGCTCTCTTCCCAACGTGTAGGGACACAATTTATTGAGTCCGCTCGTTTCGGAGAAACAAATTGCAAGCGAACAAGAAACACATAGAATAAGTTCTCATTCGGGCACCGTCCGCAGTGGTTTACACCCACATCGAATTCTTAATTCTTAATTCTTAATTCTTATTTTGCGAAGCATTATGATATACTTTTTTAAAACCGATAATCAATCAATCATTGCCACGGCTTCCGACCATAGGCTCTCTGACGATGAGATCTACAAACTTTCCTGGCTCTACGGCAACGCCTCCGTTATTGACAACGACAAAATCAGCGGCTTCTTCGTCGGACCACGACGGGAAATGATCACCCCATGGAGCACCAACGCCGTAGAAATCACACAGAACATGAACGTGCACGGCATCTCTCGCATCGAGGAGTATTTCCCAGTCAGCTCACAAGACGCTGAACACGACACGATGCTCCAGCGTATGTACAACGGCCTCGACCAAGACATCTTCACTGTTGACCACCAACCCGAACCTATCCGGCATATCGACAACCTCGAAGAATACAACGAACAGGAAGGCCTCGCCCTCTCAACAGAGGAAATCAACTACTTGCACGGCATCGAAAAACAGCTCGGCAGACCGCTCACCGACTCCGAAATATTCGGTTTCGCACAGATAAATTCCGAACACTGCCGACACAAAATCTTCGGCGGCACATTTATCATCGATGGCAAGGAAATGGAATCCTCTCTGTTCAATCTCATCAAAAAAACCACTAAAGAAAACCCCCATCACATACTTAGTGCCTACAAAGACAATGTCGCTTTCTCGCAAGGACCTGATATTGAACAGTTTGCGCCAAAACAAATTTCTACTAATTTCTACTTCGTCACAAAAAATATCCAATCCGTGATATCTCTCAAGGCCGAAACACACAACTTCCCTACAACCGTCGAACCATTCAACGGAGCCGCAACAGGCACCGGAGGCGAAATACGCGACCGCATGGGGGGTGGCGTCGGCTCATGGCCCATCGCCGGCACCGCCGTGTACATGACCGCCTACCCACGCCTCAAAGACGACACTGCCAATACAGAGGGCGACAACACCGACAACAACAGCGTATTCCGCGCATGGGAGAGCATCCTTCCAGTTCGCAAGTGGCTGTACCAAACACCTGAACAGATCCTCATAAAAGCCTCAAACGGTGCTTCTGACTTCGGCAACAAATTCGGACAACCCCTCATCTGTGGCTCTGTTCTCACCTTCGAGCATCAAGAGGGCAGTGAAAAATATGCCTACGACAAGGTCATCATGCTCGCCGGAGGCGTCGGCTACGGCACCAAGCGCGACTGCCTCAAAAAACAGCCCCAGAAAGGCAACAAAATCGTCGTCGTCGGCGGAGACAACTACCGCATCGGACTTGGAGGCGGCTCTGTCTCCTCCGTTGATACCGGAAGATACTCAAATGGTATTGAACTCAATGCCGTGCAACGCGCTAACCCCGAAATGCAAAAACGGGCCTACAACCTCGTCCGCGCCCTCTGCGAGGACGATGACAACCCAGTGGTCAGCATTCACGACCATGGCTCCGCCGGACACGTCAACTGCCTCTCCGAACTCGTGGAAGAATGTGGCGGCGTAATCGACATGACCAAACTGCCTATCGGTGACAAAACACTATCAAGCAAGGAAATTATCGCCAACGAGAGCCAAGAGCGCATGGGCCTGCTCATCGACGAGAAATACATCGACCATGTACGACAAATAGCAGAAAGGGAACGCGCACCACTATACGTGGTGGGCAAAACTACCGGCGACGCTCATTTCTCCTTCGTACAAGGCGACGGCATAAAACCATTCGACCTCGACGTGGCACAGATGTTCGGACATTCTCCTAAAACGGTAATGATCGACTCCACCGTAGAAAGACACTACGCCAACGTAAAATACCCGCTCATCAACACTAATGGCTCTGAAAACAAACAGCCCGGCAACGCTGTTGCCAACGCTAATAAGTCCCCGTTGCTTGCGCTTCTTGAAAATGTCCTCCAATTGGAGGCTGTGGCGTGCAAAGACTGGCTTACCAACAAGGTTGACCGCTCCGTGACAGGCAGAATAGCCCGACAGCAGTGCCAAGGCCAAATTCAATTGCCACTCTCCGACTGTGGCGTCGTAGCTCTCGACTACCGTGGCATCAAGGGCATCGCAACAGCCATCGGACATGCACCACAAGCCGGCCTCGCCTCTCCTGCCACCGGCAGCATCCTCTCCGTAGCAGAGGCTCTGACAAATATCGTCTGGGCTCCTATGCCCGAAGGCTTAGACAGCGTAAGCCTCTCTGCCAACTGGATGTGGCCATGCCGCTCACAACAGGGTGAGGACGCTCGCCTCTATCAAGGCGTACAAGCCCTCTCTGACTTCTGCTGCCAGCTCGGTATCAACGTGCCTACAGGCAAAGACTCCCTCTCGATGAGCCAGCAGTACCCCGACGGACAGAAGATTATCAGTCCGGGCACGGTAATCGTAAGTGCCGGCGCGGAGGTCTCCGACATCCGAAAAGTGGTATCTCCCGTAGTAGTCAACGACAAGCATGCCTCACTGTATCACATTGACTTCTCTTTCGACAAACAACGGCTCGGCGGCAGCGCACTCGCACAATCGCTCGGCAAAATTGGCGATGACGTGCCTACCGTAACCAACGCTGACTATTTCCGCGATGCCTTCAACGCTATCCAGGAACTCATCAACCGTGGCTGGATAATGGCGGGCCACGACATCAGCGCAGGAGGCCTCATCACCTGTCTGCTCGAAATGTGCTTCGCCAACTCCACCGGCGGCATGAGTATCAACCTGCATAATATTTGCAGCGACGGCGACATCATAAAATCGCTCTTCGCAGAGAACCCCGGCGTAATCATCGAGGTGGCTGACGAACACCGCTTTGACTTCTTCGACTTCATGGACGACATGGGAGTCGGTTTCGCCAAAATCGGCTACACCACTCCGAATGACCGCAACCTCACCATCAAGCTCAACGATTACGAGGAAATCCTCGACATCAACGCACTCCGAGATGTCTGGTTCAAGACGTCTTACCTGCTCGACCGCAAACAGAGCTTCAACGGCTGCGCACTAAAACGCAAAAACAACATAATGAGGCAACCCCTCGACATGAAATTCAACAGCAATTTCACCGGCAGAATGTCGCAATATGGCATCTCACCCAAACGACATTCCATGACCGGCATCACAGCGGCTATCATACGCGAGAAAGGCACCAACGGCGACCGCGAAATGGCCTACTCGCTCTTCCTCGCCGGCTTCGACGTGAAAGATATTATGATGACCGATCTTATCGCAGGGCGAGAGACACTCGATGATGTCAACTTCATCGTGTTCTGCGGTGGCTTCTCCAACTCCGACGTGCTCGGCAGCGCGAAAGGCTGGGCAGGAGCATTCCTCTTCAACCCGAAAGCGAAAGAGGCGCTCGACAGATTCTATGCCCGCAACGACACCCTCTCTCTCGGCATCTGCAACGGCTGCCAACTCATGGTGGAACTCAACCTCATCAATCCTGAACATACTCAACGCGCCAAAATGCTCCACAATGACTCGCTTAAATTCGAAAGCTCCTTCATCTGCCTCGACATACCGCAAAACAACAGCGTGCTCTTCAGCTCGCTAAGCGGCAACCGACTGGGCCTCTGGGTGGCTCACGGCGAAGGTAAGTTCTCTCTCCCGGAAAGTGCCGACAAATACAATATAGTAGCGAAATATACTTACTCTGATTATCCAGGCAACCCCAATGGCTCTGACTATAATGTCGCCGGTATCTGCTCCGCCGACGGCAGACACCTCGCCATGATGCCACACCTCGAACGCGCCATCTTCCCCTGGCAAAACGCATGGTACCCCGCCAACCGCCGCAACGACGAAATAACCCCTTGGATCGAGGCCTTCGTAAACGCACGACGCTGGATCCTCAACAATTCAAAGTAATTAGTGTTTCAGCCGCATCAATTTTTCATTCTTCATTTATAATTAAATTTAATGACAAGATATACTTCCATACCCCACCTCCTGCTACTCGGCATTCTCTTGTTGAATGCACTTTCCATTCATGCCGTCGAATACTACAAGCGTGAGTTCCGCGGCGCTTGGATCCAGTGCGTCAACGGCCAGTTCATTGGCATGACCACCTCACAAATCCAAACTATGCTCACCTCACAACTCGACATACTCCAAAAGGATGGCGTGAACGCCATCATCTTCCAGGTACGCCCTGAATGTGACGCCCTCTACGCAAGCAACTATGAGCCGTGGAGCCGTTTTCTCACAGGTAAGCAGGGAACAGCACCAAAACCTTATTGGGACCCTCTGCAATGGATGGTGGAACAGTGCCACAAGCGTGGCATGGAAATACATGCGTGGATTAACCCTTATCGCGCTAAGACAAAGGGAACAACAGACCTTGCGACAAACCATGTCGCAAAGACAAAACCTGACAATTGCTTCTCCTACGACGGACAATATATCCTCAATCCAGGAATACCGGAGAACCGCGACTATATCTGCATGATCGCTGCTGATATCGTGAGCCGCTACGACATCGACGGCTTCCATATCGACGACTATTTCTACCCATACCCCGTCGCAGGCGTGTCAATAACTGACAGCAGGGAATTCGCAAAATACAACAACGGCTTCCACAACATTGCCGACTGGCGCAGGGATAATGTCAATGTGTTCATAAAACAACTATACGAGACTATACACAGCGTGAAACCGTGGGTGAAATTCGGCATCTCTCCCTTCGGCATCTACCGCAACAACAAAAATGGCGTCTCCATAGGCAGCAACACCAATGGCCTCCAAAACTATGATGACCTATACGCCGACGTTCTAATGTGGGTCAACAATGGCTGGATCGACTATTGCGTGCCACAAATCTACTGGGAAATCGGCAATAAGACAGCCGACTATAAGACGCTGATCAACTGGTGGGACAAACATGCCGGCAACCGTAACCTATATATCGGTGAGGACGTGGAAAAAACCGCCAAATCGGCTGACTTGCACAACAGCAACACCAACCAAATGCCTGCGAAATTCAAATTGCACGACGAGGCGGACAACGTGAGCGGCACCGTTCTCTGGTATGCCAAATCGGTTACTGACAACATAGGCAACTATGGCTCAATGCTCGAAAAAGTGTATTGGAAATATCCCGCACTTATGCCGCTCATGCCGTACATCGACAAGAAAGCTCCCAAACCGGTAAAAAAACTCAAAATACTACATACCGATGGCAAAACCATCCTGTTCTGGAAAGCCCCAAAGGGCAATGACTGGAAAAACAAAGCCGAGAAATACGTCGTTTACCGCTTCGAGAAGGGCGAGCAAATGAATATCTCCAACCCTTCCAAAATCCTCGCTATCACCACATCCAACTTCCTCGACATCACCCCTTCAAATACTCACTCCAACAACCGCTCCAACAAATATGCAAAAAAATACTATTACGCTGTTACTTCCCTCGACCGCCTAAGCAACGAAAGTAAACCGAAAAAGAAATAAAAAAAGAGTCACACATTAATAAAATGTGCAACTCCCTTTACCCACGCTAATTCTTCATTCTTCATTCTTCATTTTTCATTTTTAATTTCCCCATACCCCGTTAGGAAAAGTCCCCCTTAGGGGGGATTTAGGGGGCTGTTTTTAGTTTGAAAAACTTAGTCTTCCGCTATCCGAAGCGACAGTGATGGCTTTTTCACGTCTTACTTCCTCCGCCAGTATCTTCTTCGACAAGTCGTTAAGCAGATAACGTTGTATCGCACGTTTCACTGGTCTTGCTCCAAACTCAGGGTCAAATCCTTCCTCCGCAAGGAACTCGATTGCCGACGGCTGGATGTCAAGCTCATACCCTTGCTGTTCAAGCATCTTCTTCACGCTGTTCACCTGCAACGTAACCACTTCCATTATCTCGTCCTTCGTCAACGGCAAGAACATTATCGTATCGTCGATACGGTTCAGGAACTCCGGACGGATTGTCTTCTTCAACATCTCCATCACCGTATTCTTAGTCTCTGCGATAACATGCTCACGGTTGCTTGATGTCATGTTGGCAAACTGCCCCTGAATATACTGACTGCCAAGATTGGATGTCATTATTATTATGGTGTTCCTGAAGTTCACCGTCCTTCCCTTGTTGTCGGTCAACCGCCCATCGTCCAATACCTGCAACAGGATGTTGAACACATCGGGATGTGCCTTCTCGATTTCGTCGAACAGCACTACCGAATATGGCTTGCGCCTTACAGCCTCTGTCAACTGTCCGCCCTCGTCATAGCCCACATATCCCGGAGGCGCACCAATCAAACGGCTCACACTGAACTTCTCCTGATACTCGCTCATGTCGATACGGGTCATCATCGTCTCGTCGTTGAAAAGGTATTCGGCCAACGCCTTGGCAAGCTCTGTCTTACCTACTCCCGTCGTCCCAAAGAAGATAAAAGAGGCTATCGGCCGCTTCGGGTCTTGCAAACCTGCCCTGCTGCGGCGCACGGCATTACTTACTGCGGCAATTGCTTCTTCTTGCCCTATTATCCTGCGGTGCAGCTCTTCCTCAAGGTGCAACAGCTTCTCCCTCTCACTCTGCATCATCCTTGATACCGGTATGCCTGTCCACCTGCTTACCACCTCGGCGATGTCATCGGCTGTCACTTCCTCACGTATCATCGCCTTGCCACCCTGAGTGTTACGCAACTTCTCCTGTATGCTGTTGATGTCGTCCTCAAGAGCACGCAACCTGCTATAGCGTATCTCTGCCACCAGTCCGTAGTTACCCTCGCGCTCAGCACGCTCTGCCTCGTACTTCAACTGCTCCATCTGTTGCTTGTCCTGCTGAATCTTGTTCACAAGAGCCTTCTCTCTCTCCCACTTTGCACGGGACATCTTCTCCTGATCTTTCAGCTCTGCAATGTCCTTGTCAAGCTGGGCGATCTTCGACTCGTCGTTCTCCCTCTTTATCGCCTCGCGCTCTATTTCGAGCTGCATCAGCTTACGGGTGATCTCGTCGAGCTCCTCTGGCACAGAGTCGCGCTCCATCCTCAACTTCGCTGCCGCCTCATCCATAAGGTCTATCGCCTTATCGGGCAGGAAACGGTCGGAGATATATCTCTCTGACAGCTTAACTGCTGCAATACAGGCATCATCCTGTATCCTCACTTTGTGGTGATTCTCGTAACGCTCCTTCAGCCCTCTAAGAATACTTATCGCACTGAGCTCGTCAGGCTCATCCACCATAACTGTCTGAAACCTGCGCTCCAATGCCTTGTCCTTCTCAAAATACTTCTGGTATTCATTCAGAGTCGTCGCTCCAATACTCCTCAACTCGCCTCGTGCCAACGCTGGTTTCAGTATGTTGGCTGCATCCATCGCTCCTTCGCCTCCACCAGCTCCCACAAGGGTATGTATCTCGTCGATGAACAGGATTATCCTCCCGTCGCTTTTGGTTACTTCGTTGATCACGCTCTTCAAACGCTCCTCAAACTCGCCCTTGTATTTCGCTCCTGCCACAAGGGCACCCATGTCTAATGAGTACAATTGCTTGTCTTTTAGATTCTCCGGCACGTCACCACGTACTATCCTTCCTGCAAGACCCTCCACTATTGCTGTCTTTCCCGTTCCCGGTTCTCCGATAAGCACAGGGTTGTTCTTTGTCCTGCGCGATAATATCTGCAAAACACGCCTTATCTCCTCGTCACGCCCGATTACCGGGTCGAGCTTGCCCTGACGGGCCTCTTCCACAAGGTTCTTAGCATACTTGCTCAACGACTGGTAATTGTCATCGGCAGACTGCGACTGTACTTTCTGGCCCTGACGCAACTCATTGATTGCAGCACGCATCTCCTTCTCCGTGCAACCCGCATCCTTGAGTATTCTGCTTGCCGTGGAACCCACCGCCAGCAATGCCAACAATATCGGCTCTACTGAAACAAACTCATCGCCCATCTTCTGCGAGATGTCCTCTGCTTTCAGCAATACCTCATTACTCTCGTTACTGAGGTATGGCTGTCCGCCATGCACTTTCGACAACCGTTCTATCTCTCTGTTGAGCACACTCTCCACCTGACTGCCATTAACGCCAAGTTTCTGGAAGATGTAGCCCGTTACATCCTTAGCCTTGTTCATCACGCCTTTCAGCAAATGTACTGGTTCTATGACTTGCTGGCTACCTCTCTGGGCTATGCTCACCGCCTCCTGAACGGCTTCTTGTGCTTTGATTGTAAACTTGTCAAATGTCATATCTTGTCTCCTTTCTTTTCTTTAATTATTATGATATTATATTGTCGTCTTTGTGTATTATTGCTTACTTTATCACATAAATGTTATCCTGAAATCTTTCTTTTTACTTCTGCTTCTATATTGTCAAATTATATGCCCATTCCCTCTTTCTGACAAATTGACATGAAAACAAGACATTTTTTCATACTCCTTCAAATATAATAAGCAACCTATCTCACGTTAAATCATTGCTTCTTAAGCAAAAATGATTTTTTAATTTTAATCTTTAATTTATATTTATTACTTTTGCAGCACAAAAATTCATGCTATGAAAATTTTAGCCGTAGGAATGAATTACATCCAGCACAATAAAGAACTGGATGGGGCGTTATATAAACCGAAAGATCCCGTGATTTTCTCTAAAGTAGACTCTGCCCTGCTGAAAAATGGGAAACCTTTCTTCATTCCCGAAAGTATCGGCAGTATCGACTACGAAACTGAATTAGTGGTGCGTATCTGCAAACTCGGCAAGAGTATTCCTCATAGATTTGCACATAGGTATTACGATGCGGTTACTGTCGGTATCGATTTCACAGCACGTGACCTGCAAAGACAACTCCGTGCGGAAGGAAAGCCTTGGGAGATGTGCAAGAGTTTCGATGGATCCGCCGTAATTGGAAATTGGATCAACATGGATGAGCTAAACAACATCCAAAACCTACATTTCCACCTCGACATCAACGGCAATACCGTGCAAAATGGCTTTTCGGGAGATATGATCTTCAAAGTGGACGAACTAATAGCCTATATCAGCCGCTTCTTTACGCTGAAAACTGGCGACCTGCTTTTTACCGGCACTCCAGTGGGTGTCGGACCTGTACATATAAATGACCACCTCACAGGGTGGATAGACAACAAAAAAGTATTGGAGTTTAACGTTAAATGAAAATCAGAAGTCTATTTTTAATGCTTTTCGTATCTATTTCTTGCTGCTTTATCAACGCAGAAAACAAGATACAGAAATTCTTCAACCTTACCGCAGATGAGGTCAAGATTGATAGTGTTTTACCCTATTTCACTTATGCCACACCTCTTGGCAATGAGTGGCAAGACTCAGTTTATACCGTGAAAATCATTTATCCAGAGTTCTTGGATATGAGTAATGCCGACAGTGCACGTTACAAAAATATCACAGATGATGAACTTCCAGAATTGCCGGAAATAGAAACCAACACAGTGGTTGAACGCAAAAAAGGCTCTTTGGAGATTTCTTTTGTGCCTCTGGTATCACGTAACGGCAAATACAAAAAACTCGTAAGCTTCATGCTTGAGATAGAATCACAGGCAAGGACTTATCCCTCACAAGTAAAGGGCAACGCCTCCCGCGCAACGTCAAAATCCTCACGCTATGCCGAACACTCAGTCCTCGCAGAAGGAACGTGGGCTAAAATACGAGTGCCCTCAACAGGCATCTACCAAATCACAGAGACACTCATAAAAAAGGCGGGCTTCTCTGATATCAACAAGGTGAAGATTTACGGCTATGGCGGAGCACTCCAAAACGAGACCTTGAAAGCTGACGACCTAATCAATACCGACGACCTGCAGGAAGTAGCCACCTGCATCGTTGACGGCAAACACCTGTTCCATGCACAAGGACCTGTTTCATGGACAAGCAAGACCGCCACGAAGCGTACTCGTAACCCTTATTCCGACTATGGCTACTATTTTATAACAGAGAACGACGAGGATGCTCTCACGGTTGACAGTACTACATTCGTCGACTCCTTCTACCCATCAGCAAATGACTACCATGTTGTTCACGAAATAGACAATTACGCATGGTATCAGGGTGGAAGAAATCTTTTCGAAAATTCCCCTATCAACACTGGCAGCTCAAAGACTTATACTATTGATCTTCCCTCCGGAGCTGATGATGCCGGTTATGTGTCAGTGGGCACTACAGCCAACACTGCAAGTACTATCCAAATAGCTATCAACGACTCGGTCATCGGCACACAAAGCATCTCCTTAGGCAGCTATGACAATGGCAACGAGGCAGAAAATACGTATAAATTCACTAAGCTCAAAGCCTCCAATAATATTACCATTACCGTCTCATCCGGTGGTCCTGTCCGCCTTGACTATATCTCGATTTACGAGGATAACCCTGCGCCACGTCCTACACTATCAGGACAGACTTTCGGCGCTCCCGAATATGTCTATAACATCACCAACCAAGACCACCATGCAGACAGTAACGTGGACATGGTCATAATAATTCCTACCTCTGGTAAGTTGTTGGAACAAGCCGAAAGGATTAAAGAATTTCATGAACAGAAAGACAACATGACCGTGAGGATAGTGCCTGCCGATGAACTCTATAACGAGTTCTCAAGTGGCACTCCCGATGCCAACGCATACCGTAGGTATCTCAAAATGCTTTACGACCGCGCAGAGACCGACGATGAGTTGCCTTCTTATCTGTTTCTTTTCGGTGACTGTGTGTGGGACAACCGCATGAACACTTCTGAGTGTAGCTCTCTCGACCCAGATGATTTCCTGCTTTGCTATGAGAGTGAGAACTCTTTTAGCTCCACCGACTGTTACGTTGACGATGGCTTCTTCTGCAACCTTGACGATGGTGAGGGCGGAGCACCGAAAACAGACAAGGGCGATATCGCCGTAGGACGTTTCCCTGTCCGTGACGCTTCAGAAGCCAAGATAATGGTTGACAAGACAATTAATTACGTGGAAAACGAGAACGCAGGCAGTTGGCAGAATATCGTTTTCTTTATGGGAGATGACGGTAACGAAAACCAACACATGAAGGATGCCGATGAAATGGCAACACTCGTGGAGACGTTATTACCTTCACTTTATGTGAAAAAGATAATGTGGGACTCTTACACCTGTGTTACCTCTTCAACAGGCAATACCTATCCTGAAGTTACAAAACTAATAACGGAACAGCAAAACAATGGCGCTTTGATTATGAACTACAACGGACATGGAAGGGCTGACCAAATCTCTCACGAAAAAGTGCTATATTTGACTGACTTCAAGAATTTCACCAATAAAAACCTTCCTCTGTGGATAACGGCATCATGCGACATCATGCCATTCGACAGCCAAGAGGACAATATCGGAGAGGCGGCTGTCCTCAACGCCAATGGTGGCGCTGTGGCATTCTACGGAACAGCACGAACCGTTTACGTTGACCGCAACAAGGCTATCAACAAGGCGTTCCTCAATGCTCTGTTCACAAAGACAAACGGCAAGTACACCTCCCTGGGCGAGGCACAGCGTAAGGCTAAAAACAACCTGATAACCACTGGCACCGACGTAACGCTAAACAAGTTGCAATATGCACTTCTCGGCGACCCTGCACTAATCCTCAACGTTCCAGAACAGGCGGCCGTCATTGACTCCATCAATGGTATTGACTTATCTTCAGCCGACGAGCTCCCTGCTTTGAAAGCCGGCGCTGCCGTCACTGTGAAAGGACATATAAACAATTCATCCTCTGAAACCGACACGTCTTTCAATGGCTCCATTAATATCACTGTCAGAGATGCCGAGAAGTTGATTACCTGCAAACTGAATGATACCTCCAGCGACGGTGCCTCTACTGCTTTCACTTATTACAACCGTGAAAACATCCTTTACAGTGGAGACAACAACGTGACCAATGGAGAATTTACTTTCTCATTCGCCGTTCCTATAGACATCGATTACAGTAACGAAAGCGGACTTATCAACCTGATTGCCGTGAACTCAGACACTAACGAGGCTGTAAATGGTTACTGTGAGGACTTTGTAGTAGGAGGAACAGAAACTGTAAACAACGACTCTATCGGCCCATCTATCTACTGCTATCTCAACTCTGACTCTTTCACCGACGGTGACGATGTGAATTCAACACCTTATTTCTTCGCGGAAATTACTGACAACAACGGTATCAACGCCTCTGGCAACGGTATCGGCCATGATATGATGCTCACCATTGATGGTGATGCGAACATGTCGTATAACCTCAACAGCAACTTCACCTATGAATTTGGCAGTTACACTAAGGGAACCACTTATTACAACCTGCCTGAACTTGAGGATGGCACTCATACGCTTAAATTCAAAGCCTGGGATATTCTTAACAACTCCTCAACGGCTGAACTTACATTCAATGTCGTAAGTAACATAGAACCCGGATACCTTAACGTTAGCTGCAGTGCTAATCCCGCCACAACAAGCACTACGTTCATCATTAACCACGACCGCGCAGGCAGTGAACTGAATGTTGTGATAGATGTGTTTGATATGAGCGGACGCATTCTTTGGGAACACCAGGAGACTGGCGTGTCAACAACAAGCACTTATACGGTTGACTGGGACCTCACGGGTGACAACGGCGGACACTTGGAGACAGGTGTTTACATCTACCGCGTAAGTATAAGCTCTGACGGCAGCGAATATACATCGAAAGCAAAGAAACTTGTCATTTTAAATTAACCCTTTTTCTGATAATATTCAATGTAATACAATAATTGTAAGGAAAAACAGTTATTAAAAAAGACTTGCCGAAAACATTGCCCATTCTTGAAAAAAGAAAGGAAACGTTTTTCGACTAACAGACAATATATGACAATAAAATGATAAATCGCTTTATAATGCTTGTGGCAATGACGCTCACCGTAAATGTATGCGTTCTTGCCCAATCGAAAACGGACATTTTCAACCCTGTAAACACATCAGTAACGTCACAGACAATAGCTCCTGACGCACGTGCCGCCGGTATGGGTGATATCGGAGCGGCTACCGACCCTGATGTCAACTCTCAATACTGGAATCCCGCCAAGTATCCATTCTGTATCAGCCGCGCCGGTGTTGCCATTAACTACACCCCTTGGCTGCGACAACTCGTCAATGATATGGACCTCGCATATCTTGCAGGTTACTACCGTATAGGTGATTACAGTGCCGTCTCTGCCTCACTTCGATATTTCTCTCTTGGTGAAGTGATGTTAGACTACGAAAGCGACAACTACATGACTATAAACCCCTATGAGATGTCCGTGGACGTGGCTTACTCTCTGATGCTGAGCGAGAGATTCTCTATCGCCGCAGGTGTTAGGTGGATTTATTCCGACCTTACTTACGACTACACCGATGACACCAGCCCCGGCAGTGCCTTCGCTGCTGACTTGGCAATGTATTACAACACATATTTCAATCTTGGACAGCGTGAGTGCCAATTTGGATTAGGTCTAAATATCAGCAACATCGGTAGCAAGATCACCTTCGGTGGCAGCGACTATAGCGAGTTTATTCCTACCAACTTGCGCCTCGGTATCTCTTTCCTCATTCCTATTGACGAATACAACCGTTTCACCATCGCAGCTGACGCCAACAAGTTGCTCGTTCCTACTTATCCTATCCAAGAGGACGACGAGTCAACAGAAGACTATGAACAACGCGTTCAGAAAGATTATTACGACGTTTCCAGTATCGGCGGTATATTCAAGAGCTTTGCAGATGCGCCTGGCGGTTTCAAGGAAGAGATGCAAGAGATCAACTGGAGTGTAGGAGCAGAATATGTTTACAACGACAAGTTCTCTTTGAGGGTAGGCTACCACAACGAGGCCGAGAACAAGGGTAATCGTAAATACTTCACCGTCGGTGCCGGTTTCCGCATGAGTGCTTTCTCTCTCGACTGCGGTTATGTCATCGCCACGGCTAAAAGTAACCCCCTTGACCAGACGCTCCGCTTCACTCTCGGATTTGACCTCGATGGCATAAGAGACTTGTTCAAGAGAAAATAAACAATAACATGAATATACGCACGGGCTTCGGCTTTGATGTACACAGACTCATTAATGGACGTGAGCTCTGGCTTGGCGGCATCAGAATAGAACATGAGAAAGGCCTTCTGGGGCACAGTGATGCCGATGTGCTGATCCATGCCATCTGTGATGCCCTGCTCGGTGCCGCCAATATGCGTGATATCGGTTACCATTTCCCTGACACCTCAGAAAATACCAAGAACATCGACAGTAAAATTCTGTTACGCAAGACATTGGAACTAATCGCTTCAAAGGGATATATATTCGGCAACGTGGATGTTACCGTATGTGCAGAACGGCCACGACTAAATCCTTATATCCCCGACATGAAGAAATGTCTCGCCGAAGTAATGGATACCGATGAGGACAATATCTCCATCAAGGCCACGACTTCTGAAAAGCTCGGCTTTACGGGCAGGGAAGAAGGTATCAGTGCTTACGCCGTGGCGCTGATTGAGAAAAACTACTGAAAACAACTTGTATATACAGAAAATTCTTTATTTTTGCAATAGTAATTTTTTGACTATGGCACTTAACACGGACAAAAAACTGAAATTATATTATTCCATAAAGGAGGTGGCCGACATGCTTGACGTGCCGCCCAGTATGCTCCGTTTCTGGGAAAAGGAAATTCCTATCTTAAAACCTAAAACCACCGGCAACAACGTCAGACAATATACCGAAGCCAATATCGAGGACATAAAGACTGTCTATAACCTTGTCAAAGTCAGAGGCTTCAAACTGTCAGCAGCCCGCAAAATGCTCCGCGAAAACAGAAACAACGCCGACAGTAAAGCCCGCGTGCTTGAAACACTCATACAAGTGCGTGATGAACTCAAAAAAATGAAAAAAAGTCTCGACTATCTCGAATAAAACAACTCTCATTCACCCTCAATTTAACACCTTATATTCGACTTTAGACACATAAAACTCTTAACACAAAAAAAACGTTGCGACTCTCAACGAGCCGCAACGCATAACAGATATGTTTAATTAAAAAATCTCATTATTCAGGATGCCTCACGGCGACCTTTGCTCTCCTGTAACTACAATCTTTTACCTTTACTAATACCTAACCTTTAATCACTAATACCGTATATTCACTAATACCGTATCTTTTGCCTAAACAAATTATTAATCTTTTTACAACACAAAGTTACAATGGCAACACGGCCTTTCAATGGATTGAGTGGCATTTAACACTAAAAACAATACTTTTATTGACCTATATCAAAATAATGTGCACGATAACAACACATATTTTCTGTATAGATTTGGAAAATTCCCTTTTTTGTCTTAACTTTGTCTCTATGAGATAATACCTCTGTATAAAATGCGTATATTAGTAGTTAACACGAGCGAAATGACCGGCGGAGCCGCCGTTGCCGCCAACCGTCTTGTCGCCGCCCTGAACAATAACGGGGTAAAGGCGAAAATGCTGGTACGCGACAAAACAACAGACAATATCACGGTGTCGGGCATGAATCATAAACCATTCCGCCTGTGGCATTTCCTTTGGGAACGGTGGTGCATTTTCTGCTATCTCCACTTCTCCAAAAAACATCTGTTTGAGATTGACATAGCCAACTCAGGGTTTGACATCACAGGCCTCAATGAGTTCAAGGAAGCAGACGTAATCCACCTGCATTGGATCAACCAGGGAATGTTGTCGCTGAAAGGAATAAGGAAAATCTTCGAAAGCGGCAAGCCCGTAGTGTGGACGTTGCATGACCTTTGGCCTGTGTCAGGTATCTGCCATTATGCCCGGCAGTGCGACAAATTCGTTATGGGCTGCAAAGATTGTCCCTTATTGCCAAAACGGATAATCTTTCCAGACTTGGCAAAAAAGATATGGAATAAAAAGAAACACATTTATCTGCGCTCGAACATCCATTTCGTCGCTTGCAGCGAATGGCTCGCCAATACAGCCCGCAAGAGTGGATCGACGAATGGCCTGAACGTATCGGCAATTCCTAATTCAATAGATACGAATATATTTCAGCCGCTCGATAAAGTAAAAGTCCGTAAAAAATTGGGATTGCCGGAAAATAAAAAAATTGTCTTGTTCGTCTCGCAGAGAGTTACCGATGTACGTAAGGGGGCTTCGCTACTCATCGATGCCATAAATAAGATATGTGCCGATAATCCAGTATCTGCAACTTCTATTGTGGTTGCTTTGCTTGGTTCTCATGCAGAGACTCTTAAACAACAAATCAATATCCCCTGCATAGAACTCGGTTATATTTCGGGCGATAACAATCTTGCACAGGTGTACAGTGCTGCTGACGTATTTGTATTACCTTCTATGGAGGATAACCTCCCGAATACTATTATGGAGGCTCTTGCCTGTGGTGTGCCGTGTGTGGGTTTCAATGTTGGCGGCATCCCAGAGATGATCGACCACCTGAAAAACGGATATGTCGCAGAGTACAAGAACGCCGGAGACCTCGCAAAAGGTATTTGGTGGATCCTGTCGGAGGCGGACAGTGATCAACTGCGACAAAACGCCCTGCACAAGGTGCATACAAGTTATTCTCAACACAACGTGGCTTCAAGATACATAGAGGTTTACGAATCAGCTCTTAAAGGGAAATACAGAAAATCATGATAAAGTTCTCTATAATCACCATTACTTATAATGCCGCAACGGTGTTAATGCGCACTGCCGATAGTGTATTAGAACAGAGCTATCCTAATGTTGAGCATATCATCATCGATGGTGCCTCGACTGACGGTACGGCAAAACTCGCACAATACTACAAGCGGCAGTCTGACAGCAAAGACAATGGTCATCAGGTGATTGTTGTCTCTGAACCTGACAAGGGGATATACGATGCTATGAACAAGGGCAGATTGCTTGCCACCGGCGACTATATCTGCTTTCTCAATGCCGGCGACTTCTTCCCTGCTGCCAATACCCTTTCTGTAGTTTCCACCAATGCCCAGCTTGAAGAAAGGCAGGAATCTGGAAAGCCCTTGCCTGCAGTGGTATATGGAGATACCGACTGGGTTGACAACAACGGCAATTACATCCGACGACGACGACTCACACCTCCTGAAAATCTTACGTGGAAATCATTCAGGCATGGTATGCTCGTGTGCCATCAGGCTTTTTATGCACGAACAGACATAGCGAAAATGATACCTTACGACATGAAATACCGCTTTTCGGCTGATGTTGACTGGTGCATACGCATAATGAAAGAAGCGGAACGGCAAAATCTTGCACTTGTCAATGTGCATGCCACCATCGCCAACTATCAGTTTGAGGGACAGTCAACAAAAAATCACCATGCTTCACTCATAGAGCGGTTTGGTATCATGAGCAGCCACTACGGACTATTATCCACTGTCTGCATGCATATCTGGTTTGTTATCAGGGCTATCATAAAATAAGGCTCTGCTCTCTCGTATTTTCAACTTTTTTTATAAAACTTTGTCTATAATTTGTCTGTCCCAAATTTTTTCTGTAATTTTGTCCTTTGGGTTTAGAATGTCTTAGTATGCTGAAATCTACTGGTTTAAACAATACCGATTATTTGGATTTCACTACAAAAAACAAGCAAAAAACAAGCAACATGAAAAGTAAAGATCTCATGAACAAGGCAGCGGACAATATCAGAATACTCGCTGCGTCAATGGTTGAGAAAGCTAATTCCGGTCACCCGGGCGGTGCTATGGGCGGTGCTGACTTCATCAACGTGCTATTCTCCGAATTTTTAGTTTATGACCCAGAAAATCCCTCTTGGCAAGGTAGGGACAGGTTTTTCCTTGACCCTGGGCACATGTCTCCTATGTTGTACAGTGCTCTTTGTCTTCAAGGGAAATTTACCCTTGATGAACTTTCACAGTTCCGTCAGTGGGGTTCTCCAACACCAGGACACCCGGAGCGTAACATCAATCGTGGAATAGAAAATACTTCTGGCCCATTAGGACAGGGACATACGTATGCGGCTGGTGCTGCTGTTGCCGAGAAATTCCTTGAGGCTCGCCTTGGAAAAGAAGTAATGCAGCACAAGATTTATGCTTATATCTCCGATGGTGGCGTGGAGGAGGAAATATCACAGGGCACCGGCCGTTTGGCCGGCATACTCGGACTGAATAACCTTATCATGTTCTATGACTCCAACGGCATACAGCTCTCCACAGAGTGTGGCGTAGTGATGAACGAGGACACGGAGGCGAAATATAAGGCATGGGGCTGGAACGTTATGAAAATCAACGGCAATGACCAGGACGAGATACGTGAGGCTCTGAAAGCTGCTCAAAAAGAGGAGAAACGCCCTACCCTTATCATCGGTAAGACTATCATGGGTAAGGGTGCGTTAAAGGATGACGGCTCCTGCTATGAGAACAGCATAAAAACGCATGGCGCACCTCTCGGTGGCGGTGCTTACGTCAACACTATAAAGAATCTCGGTGGTGACCCGGAGAATCCGTTCCAGATTTTGCCAGAGGTTAAAGAATTATACGCAAAGCGCGCAGAGGAACTGAAACAGATTGTTGCCGCCCGCTATGAGATTGAAGCACAGTGGGCAAAGGCAAACCCCGAAAAGGCCGCACTTATGAAAGAATGGTTCAGTGGGAATGCCCCGAAGATCGACTGGACTACCGTTGTTCAGAAAGAAGGCTCTGCCACGCGTGCTGCTTCGGCTGCTTGTCTTGGTGTTCTCGCTGAACAGGTGCCTAACATGATATGCGCTTCGGCTGACCTATCGAACAGTGATAAGACGGATGGCTTCTTGAAGAAGACAAAGTCGTTGACAAAAGATGATTTCAGTGGCGCTTTCTTCCAGGCCGGTGTCAGTGAGTTGACTATGGCTTGCATGTGCATCGGTATGTATCTGCACGGAGGTGTTATCCCTGCCTGTGGTACGTTCTTCGTATTCTCCGACTATATGAAGCCGGCAGTCCGTATGGCTGCCCTTATGGAAGTGCCTATCAAGTTTATCTGGACTCACGATGCCTTCCGTGTCGGTGAGGATGGACCTACCCATGAGCCTGTTGAGCAGGAGGCGCAGATACGTCTTATGGAAAAGATAAAAAATCATCACGGCAAGGATGGCGTTAGGGTATTCCGCCCTGCTGATGCCGACGAGACTACTGTCTGCTGGACAATGGCAATGGAGAACACGGAAACGCCTACGGCTCTTATCTTCTCACGCCAGAACATCGCAAAGTTGCCTGCCAGCAATGATTACGAGCAGGCACGCAAGGGAGCCTACATCGTGGCAGGTTCAGATGAAAACTTTGACGTTATCCTCCTCGCTGACGGATCAGAGGTTTCCACTCTTGTTGCCGGTGCTGAACTCCTTCGCAAGGATGGCATTAAAATCCGCATCGTGAGTGTTCCGAGTGAGGGGCTGTTCCGTGGACAGAGCAAGGAATATAAGGAGAGCATTCTGCCTACCGGTTCAAAGATTTTCGGTATGACAGCAGGACTGCCTGTAACTCTCGAAGGTCTTGTTGGTGCTAATGGCAAGGTATTCGGTATGCCAAGTTTCGGTTTCTCCGCACCTTACAAAGTACTTGACGAGAAATTAGGTTATACGGCTCAGAATGTTTACAATCAGGTAAAAGATTTCTTGAAATAAATTTTTATGACAATGAACAATCGATGGGGAGAATAACTGTTCTTTGTGCACTACCCTATTGATTGTTCATTGCCAGTTTTAAAACTTTGATAACCATAATATGGAGATAAAGACAATAGGGTTGGCTTCCGATCATGCCGGGTACGACCTGAAACAATATGTTATCCAATATTGCAAGGAGCATGGCT
>JAJPZD010000191.1 GCA_021204605.1 Prevotella sp. | reverse complement strand
GCCAACTGGTTTCGATTATAATCCGGATGTTCCCTTTTGGCTTTTAATACCATTTCAAGAGTTACAGAGCATTTCCTGTTTGCTGGATTTAAACCCATAATCCTTGGCATGCTCTCGTCAACAAAAGATAAAATATCTGCTATGTTTATAACCAAAAATCCACCGGGCTTAAGTATATTATAATGACTTTCTATGATTTCTTTCAACATTCCTTGCCATTCTTCATAACTTATGCCTTTTTCGTATTCCTTCCCCAAAAAATACGGCGGAGACCAAAACGAGAGAGAAATTGAACCTGGCTTAATTCGCTTCAATAATTCCCTCGAATCACCATTGTATATATGATCTTCTTTTAAAAATTCCATCTCAGACATTTATTTCTTTCACTCTCCAACTATCAATCTCTTTCAGTACGTCAAAAGATACTCTTGCACGTATTTTTCTTAAATCTTTCCTCTTATCATCCTTTCCTGGAAAAAACAGCCCTGGATATTCTTTTAAATAGTTGGGTGATTTCGTTAGCAATATTCCATTTGGGATACTGGCTATTTTTATCGTTTTTAATGGTTGACCTGTATTGTCACCGTCTTTCATAACCATATCATATACTGGCTTTATTGCGTATGTCAATAATGGGGCTACCGTTTTATCACTTAATACGTATATTGGTGATAGCGAACATAAGAATTTATGCTCTGCTCTTTTTCCCTTTGCCTTAGAGTCAACTAGCAAGTGCAACATTAAGAAAATTTCTATAAAATTCGATAGACAATTCTGCAATGTTTGAATTTTTCCATTAGAAGGAAACCTCACAATCCAAAACCGGCAATTTTACCACTTTTCGTCACTGCAAATATACATATAATTCACGATAAAACAACCTTATATAATCCAAAACTGGCATTTTTACCACTTTTCGTCACTGCAACAGCCAAATTTCAAGCAATCTTGCATTTTTCATTAACTTCGTTGATTTTCCTCACTCTCAACATAGCTCAAGTGAGCTTGTCTCTGTATTCGCTTAATCGGAAAATTTTTCATTTCTTATTTTGCACCACCAAGAGCATTGGCTTTATAAGAAATGTAATGTGGATTTGATATGAAAAGTTAGAGAAATGCTGAAAATTCTGTATCTTTGCAAAGTATATCTTAAACACTAAGATTAAGAATCTATATGATACCGAATACGTTGAAAGATTACAAGGATTTAGTAACTACTCACGAGCAAACACGAGCAGGCTTTATATCTTTTGCATTAGAGAAAAACAGAAGGGCAACTCCTATTATCGAGCAAGCTAAAGTTTTACACGCTCTTGCCTCTAATGCAAAAAGCCCGGAAGACCTTTTAAAAATAAAAGAAATTCATAGTGCCCTTTTAACTGCCTCTGGACTGTCAGATAAAGCTGTTAACTATTTTAATGAAAAAGACAAGAAGGCAGCTATACAAGAACTGATAGATAATTTTTTAAAACCCGCAGGTGAAAAGTTTGTAGATGAACTTGTATATAGATATCTCTTAATTAAAGGTGATTCTTTGGGCGGTGCCATGCGTAATGTAATAGGAGAGATAGCGCAATGCAAATTAATCCTTACATTCATTTCAACATTATCGGTTATGGGTGTTTCATATAAATGGTATGACAGACATTCCCAAAAATGGATAGATGGATCTTACGATAATCCCAATGAGACATCTGTGAAGACAATACATTGGAATTATAAAAATCACCATAGAGTTTTGGCGTTTAATTTAACGATACCTATTGTACAGAATAATATTGATTTGTGTTTGTTCAACAGTAACGAAGAAGATTACAATAATGGACAAATTGCCAAGAACTGTGATAAATCTGCAATTATGTTTGGTGAATTAAAAGGGGGTATTGACCCCGCAGGTGCTGATGAACATTGGAAAACAGGTAGAACGGCATTAGAAAGAATAAAGACGGCATTTGCAAATGTTCAAAGACCCGATATAAAAACCGCATTCATAGCTGCTGCAATAGAAGATAGGATGGGTAGAGAAATATACAGTAGATTAGTTGATGGGAATTTGTCCTATGCTGCCAATTTGACAGTTAAGAAACAAGTAGTATCTTTTTGTAAATGGGTTATAAGACTATGAAAGAATTAGAGTTATTTGAAATTGAACAAGATTTATCGGAATGGAAGATTGAAAATTTTTCATTTGATAATTATTGTGATGATAAAGAGAGAAAATTCTTGGAAGAAAAATTTATAAATTTAACTGAAATATCTGATGATTTTAACAGGCAATCTGTAAGTTTCCAATTAAGCAAAAATGACTGTATTCATAGGTGGCTCAAATACAAAGAGGGCTTTTCATCCGATTTAGTTACTAAGTTATTAGGAGAACTTGAAATAAAAGAAAATGATATAGTCTTGGATCCTTTTATGGGTTCCGGCACTACGGCTATTGTCTGTAAGATGAATAATATAAACTGCATAGGTTATGATATTCTGCCAATGACCGAAATCGCTATTAATGCAAAAAAGGCTGTTCAACAATATGACGTTTTAGAATTAAAAGAAATATACTCGTTGATTGAGAAAATCAAAGTTCCTGAAAATTATTCCAAGAAATTTGAATATATACCTATTACTTATAGTGCTTTCCCTGAAAATTCAGAGAAAGAAATAATTTATATAACCGATTGGCTTGATAATTGCAGCTTTTCAGATAACGCAAAATCTTTATTGAAACTATGTATTTTAAACTCACTTGAGATATCGAGTTATACCAGAAAAGATGGGCAATATTTAGCCTGGGACACACGCAGCAAGAAAATAGAAGAAGCCAATAAGATTAGAATTGCAAGGGGTGCGAAACCAATAGACAGGTTGAATAAAGGTAATATACCTACGTTTAAAGAAACATTACTAAACGAACTTAATAATGTAATCATAGATATTATTTATCTTCAAAAAGAAAATGTTTTTGGAGATAGTTTTATAAAGTTTAAACAGGGTAGTTCTTTACTTGAATTGCCAAAACTTAAAGGAGAGATATTAGATGGTGTTATTACTTCTCCTCCATACTGCAATAGGTACGATTATACAAGGACATACGCCCTTGAACTTAACTATTTAGGGTTTTCACCACAACAAATCAGCCAAATGAGACAAGACCTGATTTCATGTACAGTAGAAAACAAATTAAAAATTGACTACTTGCGTGAATATTATGAAAGTCTATGTAAATTAGAAGATTACAACTATATTAAAAATATTCTTTACAGTACACGGGCATTTAAAGAAATAATAATGGCTTTAAACCAACGGAACTATAATGGTGAGATCAACAATAAAGGCGTATTAAGAATGGTTGAAGGCTATTTTACCGACTTGACATTTATATATGCCGAAATATATAGACTTTGTAAACCAGGAGCATCAGTTGCCGTTGTTAATGATAATGTAAGATATGCAGGTGAAGTTATACCTGTTGATTTCCTTTGTTGTGAAATAGCTGAAAAAATAGGATTTGTCGTCAAAAAAATATATACACTTAAACAAAAGAAAGGTAATAGCAGCCAACAGATGGCAAAATATGGCAGAATTGCATTGCGAAAAAGTATCACTATCTGGCAAAAGCCTTATTAAGGCTTTATTGCGAGAAATAATTCGATCCTACCACTTTTCGTCACTGAAACGACAGGAATCTCAAGCTATTTTGCAAGGCTCTCCCCTATTGGGTGAGTTAGAGGGGTACTCATAAAAAAGAGGGGGAACCTCCCGGCCTCCCCTCATTCAAATTGCTTAATTAACTGATTTATTTAACTAAAATCTTCTTTCCATTCAAGATGTAAACACCCTTTGTAGGACTGCTTACACGCTGACCTGCAAGGTTGTAATAAATGTTGTTGCCGGTCGTCTGCAATGTAACACCGTTGATACCAGTGGTTTCAGAGAGGTTCATGTAGAACAGATAAGAGGAATCATATTTTGCCAAAGTATGAGAGCCTGCCGATTCTAATTTGTATGTTAAAACATAGCTGAGTACAGTTTCTCCATCTTCATCATATAATGTTGTTACGTAGTCGCTACCCTTGACATTAGTACCATCAATCTTTATATCATGATTACTATCACTTGCTCCAAATACGAGTGTCAGATACATACCATCTTTTGGCGATGTGAAAGTGATTTCAGCTCCACTTGACAATTCTATACATGCGCTATAGGTAACTCCATTGTATGTTGCTGTACCGTGATTTGTTTTGTATGAACAACTGCTGTTGAATGTGTAAAAACCTTCTGTACCTTGTACTGGGTCTGAAGAATCTGTCGTCCAATAGCACTCATAACCAGTAACGTCTGATGGTTCTTGCTGTCCACCTTGATTTTGCTCGTCATCCTGGTTTTGGTCGTCTTCATTACCATCACCACCTTCTTCATTACCTTCACTCTGTGTTGTAATCTCACCAGTCAGACCGATGTAGAACAAATGATACGTACCTGATCCCTTCTCAACTTTATATGTACTCCCTGCTGCACATTCAAAAGTGTAAACCTGAGTTGTTGGATATAGTTTATCACCTTTTGTACCATCTGTTTCTATATAAAAATAACTCTTGGTTCCCAGATAGTCATCATTTGGACCAAATACGAGTGTCGCTGTACAGTTTGATTTTGTAGTGAAACTAATTGATCCGTCTGAATCCAACTTAAGATAGTAGTCGTACTCTGTCTCACCAATCGTAACGGTACCGTATGATGAATCGTTTCCAAAGCTGCCTGCACAAGTAAAGTCTGTGTTAGATTGTGTACCACCTTCAAATGTACAAGTAACCACATCCGTATTAGGGAGGGTAATTGCGCCATCACCCTGGTTTTGGTCGTCTTCATTGCCATCACCACCTTCTTCATTACCTTCACTCTGTGTTGTAATCTCACCAGTCAGACCGATGTAGAACAAATGATACGTACCTGATCCCTTCTCAACTTTATATGTACTCCCTGCTGCACATTCAAAAGTGTAAACCTGAGTTGTTGGATATAGTTTATCACCTTTTGTACCATCTGTTTCTATATAAAAATAACTCTTGGTTCCCAGATAGTCATCATTTGGACCAAATACGAGTGTCGCTGTACAGTTTGATTTTGTAGTGAAACTAATTGATCCGTCTGAATCCAACTTAAGATAGTAGTCGTACTCTGTCTCACCAATCGTAACGGTACCGTATGATGAATCGTTTCCAAAGCTGCCTGCACAAGTAAAGTCTGTGTTAGATTGTGTACCACCTTCAAATGTACAAGTAACCACATCCGTATTAGGAAGGGTTATAGCATCATCAGCCCAGGCAAAAGAGCCGAGCGCACAGAAAAGGCTTAAAAAGCCCAAACGAAGTAAATTTTTTGTGTTC
>JAJPZD010000228.1 GCA_021204605.1 Prevotella sp. | reverse complement strand
CCCGTGTAGTCTATAATTTTAATGTGGAAAGTAAAAAATAATAAACTAATAAAACTGAATAGCTATGAGTACAAGTGTTGAAAAGAAACTGAAATCACACGTTCTCGACGATGTGACTTATACTAAAGCACAAGTTATTTGGGCAAAGATAGGTCTTGTAATAGGTCTTTGGGGCGTATTCGCTACATCTCTGATTATATTACTTATTTGCACGAAATTCCCAGCAGTATTTGGTATCACGTTGTGATTTGAAAAGATGGTTTATATAAAGGCATGATTTTGTAAGACAATTATCATTCATTTGCAATTTACAGGTTTGCAAGGGTGTTGGACTATGCGGTTAGCTTTTCCAGTGTATTATCCCATTTCTTGCATACCTGTTTTTGTCTTGAAAAATCACTGATGTCTTTAATTCAATGTAGGGACATAATTTATTATGTCCGCATGGCATGTATAGAGACATATACATAACTGGTATTTACACAAAAATTCGGGGTAAGGAAAGCCACATCTTTCTTGCCCCGAATCGTGTATAACGACGATATTATTTCACATTATTTTACTTCCCAGGTGTCGTTGGTGTCAAGAAGCTCCATGAAATTGTGGTATTTCTTCTTCGCCTTGAGCTCCTCAATCTGTTCGTTGACAGCAGCATCGTAGGTAGGAGCCTCGACATCACGTATTACGCCAAGTGCTACGGGGAAGCCATGCTCATTGTCCATCATGGCAAGGTGCAATTGAAGGGTGTTGTCCTCGCAGTGCGCATCATGAACGAGGATATCCTTTTCTGTAATACCGTTCTCACCGATTTTGACAACCTTCAAGCCGAAACCCTGCTGAACCAAGCCATACTCGTTGTTTTCACCGAAAATAAGCGGCTCTCCGTGGCGCACGTGAATGGTGTTGTGCTTTCTGCCGGCTTTTGAGTAAATCGGGTCATAGCAGCCGTTGTTGAAGATAACACAGTTTTGCAGTATCTCGCAGACAGAAGCTCCTTTATGCAGTTTGGCAGCCTTTAAGATTTCCACCGTTCCTTCGGCATCAGTCGCCACGGCGCGTGCGAAGAAATGCCCGCGTGCGCCAAAACACAATTCTGCCGGCAGAAACGGGTCTTCCACTGTTCCGTATGGAGATGACTTACTTACAAATCCACGTGGTGATGTAGGGGAATACTGCCCTTTCGTAAGACCGTAGATTTTGTTGTTGAGCAATATCATGTTGATGTCGATATTGCGCCGCATGGCATGGATGAAGTGGTTGCCGCCTATGGCGAGTCCGTCACCGTCTCCGCTTATCTGCCAGACAGTTAGCTCTGGATTAGCCACTTTCGCACCTGTAGATATTGCAGCGGCGCGACCATGTATCGTCTGCATAGCATAGGTATTGACGTAATAAGGTAAACGACTGGAACAGCCGATACCAGAGATTACTGCCGTCATATATGGCGGAACGCCAAGTTCTGACATCGCTTTGTGCAGCGAAGCCAAGAAGAAATGGTCTCCGCAGCCAGGGCACCAGCGTGGTTGTCCTTTTTTATAATCTTGTGCCGTATAATTCATTGATATATTTCTTTATTTAATAGCAAGCCCAATTCTCAAGCAAAATCGAACTCTTAACTCTTAACTCTTAACTCTTAACTTCGTTGTCAGCCGGCTAAAATCTTTGAAAAAGATTTTACCAATTGACTTACAACGAAAGGTTGCCCTTTCACCTCATTATATTGGTAAGGAACAAAGCCATCGACTTTCATGCGGAGATAAGCGGCAAGCTGACCAAGGTTCTGTTCAGCTACCACCACCTTCTTGTAGTTCATAAGTACCTCTGCGGTGTTTTTTGGCAGTGGGTTGATGTATTTGAAGTGGGTTAATGCCACCTTGTTGCCTGCTTTCCTCAGTTCGTCCATAGCGGAATACAGATGACCGAAAGTGCCGCCAAAACCGACGATAAGCAGGTCGGCAACATCCTTGTCCCCATATACATGTAGGTCAGGCACTTCTATCTTAGCCACTTTCTCTGCCCTCAGACGGCACATCTTGTCGTGATTCTCCGGGTCTGTGGAGATAGCCCCCGTGTTGCCATCTTTCTCAAGACCTCCCAAAATGTGCGTGTAGCCTTCCGTGCCTGGGATAGCCCAATAGCGTGCGCCATTCTCAGGGTCACGGTGATAAGGCGAATAACAGTCCTTCTGCTCTGCTGGTGCGTAATGGGGATGTATTGCCGGCAGTTGCTCCATTGTGGGCAGTTTCCAAGCTGCGGAGCCGTTGGCCACGAAAGCATCGGTGAGCAATACCACCGGTGTAAGGTGCTCAAGGGCGATTTTCGCTGCCTCATATACAGCATCGAAACAGTCGGTAGGACTTTTCGCTGCGATAACTGGCATCGGTGATTCTCCGTTGCGCCCGAAAAGTGCCTGCAACAGGTCGGTCTGCTCACTCTTTGTAGGAAGTCCTGTTGACGGGCCGCCACGCTGTACGTCGATTATCACAAGAGGCAACTCATCGATAACGGCAAGGTTCATCGCCTCACTCTTTAGACAAATACCAGGTCCTGACGTCGATGTCGCGGCCAATGCCCCTGCGAAAGAAGCTCCCACGGCACTTGCGCACCCGGAAATCTCATCCTCGCACTGCATTGTTATCACGCCGCATGACTTATGTTTTGACAGTTCGTGCAGTATGTCGGTGGCCGGTGTTATAGGATATGAGCCGAGATAGAGTTTCAACCCTGCTTTCTCTGCTGCGGCAATCAGTCCGTATGCCGTTGCCTTGTTGCCCGTGATATCCATATAACGGCCCTTCACCTTCACTTTCGACTCAATGCGGTATGTTGAAGGTACGCTTGCATGGGAGTTGTGACCATAGTCATAACCGGCATTCACCACCTTGATATTATTCTCTGCTATCTGAGGCTTCCTTGCGAATTTCTCTTTCAGGAAAGTTGCTACAAGCTCCAAGTCGCGGTTGAACAACCAGCACACCAAACCGAGAGCGAACATATTGCGGCATTTCAGTATTGCCTTGTTGTCCATTCCGCTGTCCTCAAGGCAGTGCTTCACCATCGTGGTTATCGGACAGGCAACAACCCTGTCTGGGTCGATGCCCATCTCACCAAGATAGTCAACGGTTTTGAACTGTGCCCTCTCAAGGTCTTTGGGACCGAAACTGTCGGTGTCGATGATAATGGTTGCCTGCGGTTTAGTGTATCTGTACTGCATTTTCAATGCTGCGGCATTCATCGCCACGAGAACATCACAAAGGTCGCCAGGTGTATATACCACACCTTCGCCAATGTGGACCTGAAATCCTGACACGCCCGTCAAAGAGCCTTGCGGGGCGCGGATGTCCGCCGGATAGTCGGGAAACGTCGATATGCCGTTGCCTATCTCTGCGGAGACAGTGGAGAATATGTTACCCGCCAACTGCATACCGTCGCCGGAGTCGCCCGAAAAGCGCACCACGACATCATTCAATTCTTTTACTTCTACTACGTCAGTCATATTATAAAAATGAGTTTTGTTGCCTTAATGTTTCTAATACCCTTTGTCCACAAAAATGCTTTCGACGCAATAAGATAATGTGGATTAATAAAAAGATTATGCAAAGTTCGTAAAGTTTATTTGAATTGCAAAATCTTTTTAAGGAAATATTAAATAAATCGTGCAAAAAATCATTATTTGCACGATTTATCTTACAAATGTTCGTTATTTTCTATATAAATGTGTCAGAAAGTCAATATTTAAACGAGCTGCCACCCAGGAACTCCCTCAGCAGTGACGTCGGTGGCAACTGGCGGTTTGGTATTGGGGAGATGTATTGCAGGAATTTCAGCAGCCTATAAGCCTCGGCATGCTCCTCGACATTCTCTGGCACCTGCCGCAGCAGTGGCTCTGCCTGTGTCTTTATAACGGCGAGCTCGAAAAGCAGGGCGGTGTTGAACATCACATCGGCATTCTCTTGGAAGGGGAAAATCCATTTTTTCTCACCAGCCCTCACGCTTGCCCAGCGTTTGATGGTATCTGCCGCATTCACTCCTCGGTATTTGTTGTCACGTATTATGCGTCGCAGCAGCCGGTTGTCGGTAGTGGGAATATAGTTGTGGGTGTCAAGAAGTATGGTGGTAAGAGCAGAGGCATAGACACGGAATTTCTGCTCTTCCGGTATCTGGGCAGTGAGTTCAGGATTAAGTCCGTGTATTCCCTCAAGGATCAACACGTTGTCATCGTTAAGTTTCATCTTCTTCCCGTTGCGCTCGCTCTTTCCCGTCTGGAAGTTATAGCGTGGAAGCTGCACCTCCTTGCCTGCAAACAGTTCAGTGAGTTGCTTGTTAAGCAATGGAATGTCGAGGGCATAGAGGCTCTCATAGTCATATTCCCCATTCTCGTCCTTCGGGGTCTTCTCACGGTCAACGAAATAGTCGTCAAGGGATATCGGCACCGGCTTGATACCGCAGGTGAGCAATTGCACGGAGAGGCGTTTGCTGAATGTCGTCTTACCGCTTGATGAAGGTCCTGAGATCAGCACTACCCTGACCCCTTTCTTCGCTACTATCATGTCGGCGATACGGGCTATTTTCCTCTCCTGTAATGCCTCCGACACGTTGATGAGCTCGGTGGCGTGTCCATTCTGTACTGCCTCGTTGAAGTCGCCCACAGTGCTCACGCCGAGTATTTTCTGCCAACGGTGGTGCTCCTGGAATATCTCGAACATCTTGTCCTGCCGTATCAGTTCTCCAAGTTGTGAGGGATCTTCTTTCGATGGTGTGCGCAGCAGCAGTCCATCGTAGTATTTCTCAAGACCGAAGATATACAGCTCTTTGGTGTTTGTCAGCAGTGTTCCGTAGAAATAGTCCTTGTAACCGTCTATCTCATAATATGTGGTGTATAGCGTACCCACGCTCTTGAGCAGTTTGACCTTGGAATCCTTGCCTAACTCGGAGAACATCGTTATGGCATCTTCTGTAGGGCAGTCGTGGCGCACTATCGGCAGACCGGCATCTATTATCTCCTGCATCCTCTTGCGGATGGTGCCCGCCTCCTCCTGTGTCACGGGCCGTCCGAACTCGATATTGCAGTAATAGCCGTTTGACACTGGAATATCTATCACCACCGGCACACCTGGATACAAGTCGTTCATGGCCTTGCAGAGCACGAAGAAGAGCGTTCTTGTATAAGCGCGTGCACCAGATGACGATGTTACATCCAAGAACTCGACATCCATGTCGTGATATACTTGGAAGAGCATTCCCTCCACCTTATTGTTGACCTTTGCGCTGATTGGTCCGTAGTCCATCTTTAAATTAAATTCATTAAAAACGTCAGAAAGTGTGCTTCCGATGGCAATGTTTTGTATTTTTTTATTATTTTTGCAACGGATTTGTACTAATTGTTTCATGATCTTAATAATT
>JAJPZD010000056.1 GCA_021204605.1 Prevotella sp. | reverse complement strand
GAGAGGGCCACAACCTTCAGGAGCACTCAATAGTGCTTGTGCGTGGCGGTCGTGTGAAAGACCTTCCGGGCGTGCGTTATCACATCATCCGTGGCACTCTTGATACGGCAGGTGTGGAGGGCCGTAACCAGAGACGTTCTAAATATGGAGCTAAGCGTCCTAAGAAGAAGAAATAACATTATATACAATAATTTAATTTAACCGTTTTGCTGGAGAATTGTTGGATAAGGTTGAGTAAGCCTCTTTTTAGAGACTGAAGAACATAGACAGCCCCATGCAGAATTAATTTCAAACAAGAAATGAGAAAGGCAAAACCAAAGAAACGTGTGATCCTTCCGGATCCCGTTTACAACGACCAGAAGGTCTCGAAATTCGTAAATCATCTTATGTATGATGGCAAGAAAAACACCTCATACGAGATTTTCTACAAGTCATTGGACATAGTGAAGTCGAAAATGGCAAGTGAGGAGAAGTCGGCCCTTGAGATATGGAAGACTGCCCTCGATAATATCACCCCGCAGGTGGAGGTGAAAAGCCGCCGCATCGGTGGCGCCACATTCCAGGTGCCTACCGAGATACGCCCTGACCGTAAGGAGAGCGTGTCGATGAAGAATATGATCAACTACGCGCGCAAACGTGGCGGTAAGACAATGGCAGACAAGTTGGCGGCTGAGATAATGGATGCATACAACAATCAGGGTGGCGCGTTCAAACGTAAGGAAGATATGCACCGCATGGCAGAGGCTAACCGTGCGTTTGCACACTTCAGGTTTTAAATAGACAAGGTAAAAAGATCATGGCTCAGCAAGATTTACATTTGACCCGCAATATCGGTATTATGGCACACATAGATGCCGGTAAGACTACTACATCGGAGCGTATCCTATATTATACTGGCAAGACACATAAGATTGGCGAGGTGCATGACGGTGCAGCGGTGATGGACTGGATGGCACAGGAGCAGGAGCGTGGTATTACCATTACTTCCGCCGCCACGACATGTTATTGGCAATATAACAACAAGAAGTACAAAATAAACCTGATAGACACTCCGGGACATGTTGACTTCACTGCAGAGGTGGAGCGCTCACTGCGTGTGCTTGACGGTGCCGTTGCCACTTACTGTGCTGTAGGTGGCGTGCAGCCGCAGTCGGAGACTGTTTGGCGTCAGGCTGACAAGTATAATGTGCCACGCTTGGGATATGTCAACAAGATGGACCGCTCGGGTGCGGATTATTATTCTGTGCTGCGCCAGATGAAGGATGTGCTTGGCGCCAATCCTGTCAGTCTCGTTATCCCTATCGGCAGTGAGGAGACTTTCAAGGGCCTTGTTGATCTTATCAAGATGAAAGCTATTTATTGGCATGATGAGACACAGGGGGCAGACTTCGAGATTGCTGACATTCCGGCTGACTTGAAAGAGGAGGCAGAGGAATGGAGAGGCAAGCTCCTTGAAAGCGCGGCGGAATACGATGAGACGTTGATGGAGAAATATTTCGATAATCCAGATTCCATTACCGAGGAGGAAATCATTGCTGCCATACGTAAGGGCACATTGTCTATGGAGTGTACCCCAATGCTTTGCGGCTCTTCGTTCAAGAACAAGGGTGTGCAGACTTTGCTCGACTATGTATGTGCGTTCCTGCCTTCTCCTATGGATACGCCAAATATCGTAGGAACCAACCCTGACACGGGTGAGGAGGAGGACAGGAAACCATCAGAGGATGCGCCTACGTCTGCTCTTGCCTTCAAGATTGCCACTGATCCGTTTGTCGGACGCTTAGTGTTTTTCCGTGTTTATTCAGGCAAGGTGGATTCTGGCAGTTATGTCTATAACGCCCGTTCCGGCAGAAAAGAGCGTATCAGCAGGCTGTTCCAGATGAACTCCAACAAGCAGGTTCCAATGGAGTGCATCGATGCCGGAGATATCGGCGCCGGTGTAGGTTTCAAGGATATCCGTACCGGCGATACTCTTTGTGACGAGGCACATCCTATTGTGCTTGAGTCAATGACATTCCCTGATCCGGTTATCGGTATCGCTGTTGAGCCGAAAAGCCAGGCTGACATCGACAAGTTGGGCATCGGTCTTGCCAAACTCGCTGAGGAGGATCCTACGTTCACAGTACATACTGATGAGCAGAGCGGCCAAACAGTGATTTCCGGAATGGGTGAGCTTCACCTTGATATCATCATTGACCGTCTGAAACGCGAGTTCAAGGTGGAGTGTAACCAAGGTAAGCCACAGGTCAACTATAAGGAGGCAATAACCAAGACAGTCAACCTGCGTGAGGTTTACAAGAAGCAGAGCGGTGGACGCGGCAAGTTCGCTGACATCATAGTAAACGTAGGCCCTGTTGATGACGATTACAAGGAGGGTGGTCTGCAGTTTGTCAATGAGGTGAAGGGCGGAAACATCCCTAAGGAGTTCATTCCTTCCGTTCAGAAAGGCTTCGAAACAGCCATGAAGAATGGTATCTTAGGCGGTTATCCCTTGGACAGCTTGAAGGTTACGTTGCTCGACGGCTCTTATCATCCTGTTGATTCCGACCAACTCTCTTTCGAGATCGCTGCAATAAACGCTTACAAGAACGCATGCGTGAAGGCTAGCCCGGTTCTCATGGAGCCGATTATGAAGCTGGAGGTGGTAACACCAGAGGAGAACATGGGTGATGTGATAGGCGACTTGAACAAGCGCCGTGGCCAGGTGGAAGGGATGGATGAGGCGCGCAGTGGTGCACGTATCATCCGCGCACAGGTGCCGTTGGCGGAGATGTTCGGCTATGTTACAGCTCTCCGTACGATTACCTCCGGGCGTGCCACGAGTTCTATGGAATATGACCATCATGCTCCGCTTGCAAGTTCGATAGCAAAGGCGGTTCTTGAGGAGATAAAGGGGCGTGTGGACTTAGTATAAGAAAAGAATAAAGGGAACAGGCGTCTTGTTAGCGAATGACTCTTAACAGACGTACCTCTTTCCTGAAACAATAATAATTAAAAACATAGAATATGAGTCAGAAAATCAGAATCAAGCTGAAATCATACGACCACAAGTTGGTTGACAAGTCAGCAGAGAAAATCGTGAAGGCAGTGAAAGCAACTGGTGCTATTGTCAGCGGCCCGATACCATTGCCTACCCACAAGCGTATATACACTGTCAACCGCAGTACGTTTGTCAACAAGAAGTCGCGTGAGCAGTTCCAGCTTAGCAACTACAAGCGTCTTATCGATATTTACAGTTCTACTGCAAAGACCGTTGACGCACTGATGAAATTAGAGTTGCCGAGCGGTGTGGAAGTGGAAATAAAAGTTTAAGTTATATTTTTAATATTATTTGAAATGCCAGGATTAATTGGAAAGAAAATCGGAATGACATCCGTTTTCAGTGCCGACGGCAAGAATGTGCCGTGCACTGTTATCGAAGCTGGTCCTTGTGTTGTTACTCAGTTGAAAACTGTCGAGAAAGACGGTTACAAGGCTGTTCAGTTGGGTTTTGGTGAGGCTAAGGAGAAAAACACCACCAAACCTCTCATGGGCGCGTTCAAGAAAGCTGGTACAACACCAAAGAGACACTTGGCCGAGTTCAAGTTTGACGAGGAATACAACCTCGGGGACACCATTACGGTGGAGATCTTCAACGACACCACATTCGTGGATGTTGTAGGAACCTCAAAGGGTAAAGGTTTCCAAGGTGTCGTAAAGCGTCATGGATTTGGTGGTGTAGGACAGAGAACTCATGGCCAGGACGACCGCGCCCGTCATCCGGGATCTATCGGAGCTTGTTCATACCCTGCAAAGGTAGTGAAGGGAATGCGTATGGCAGGCCACATGGGTGGTGACAGAGTAACTACTCAAAACCTTAGAGTGTTAAAAGTTATACCGGAGCATAACCTTCTCCTCGTGAAAGGCAGTGTGGCTGGTTGTATTGGTTCAACCCTTTTAATAAAGAAATAATGGAAGTAAGCGTATTAAATATAAAAGGTGAAGACACTGGAAGAAAGGTTACGTTGAGTGACGAGATCTTCGGAATAGAACCAAACGACCACGTGCTTTACCTTGCAGTAAAGCAGTATATGGCAAACCAACGCCAGGGTACGGCAAAATCAAAGGAAAGGAGTGAGGTAAACGGCTCCACACGCAAGCTCATCCGACAGAAAGGCAGTGGCGGTGCCCGCCGTGGTGACAAGAAGTCCCCGCTACTCAAAGGTGGCGGCAGAGTGTTCGGACCAGTGCCACGTGATTATAGTTTCAAACTTAACCGTAAGGTGAAAACTCTCGCGCGCAAAAGTGCTCTCTCTTATAAAGTGAAGGAAGACGCGCTTATCGTGGTAGAGGACTTTACATTTGATGCTCCTAAAACAAAAGATTTTATAAATTTTACTAAAAATCTTAAAGTTGACGGTAAGAAACTGCTTTTGGCTTTGCCAGATGTAAATAAAAATGTATATTTGTCGGCTCGAAATTTACAGCGCACAGACGTTATGTTGGCATCGACACTCAATTCTTACAAAGTATTGAATGCTGATGTTCTTGTGCTGACTGAGAACGCAGTGAGTGTAATCGACGGAATCTTAAATAAGTAAAGGAGAGGAAAGTTATGTCTATAATAATAAAACCACTGGTGACAGAGAAGATGAACGGCATCACCGAGAAAATACCAAACCGTTACGGTTTTGTCGTAAGTCCAAAGGCAGACAAGCTCCAGATTAAGAAGGAAGTCGAGGCTCTGTACAACGTTAAGGTTGTTGGCGTGAATACGATGAACTATGCTGGCAAGCGTTCAAGCCGATACACGAAAGCCGGTCTAATAAAAGGGAAAAAACCGGCATTCAAGAAGGCTATCGTTACTCTTAAGGAGGGCGATACAATAGATTTTTACAGCAATATTTAAATAGAAAATGGCAGTACGTAAATTCAAACCGGTAACACCGGGTCAAAGACACAAGATTATTGGTACGTTCGAAGAAATTACTGCATCCGTACCAGAAAAGTCTCTCGTTTACGGCAAACGGTCAACAGGCGGTAGGAACAGCTCCGGTAAGATGACGGTCCGTTATAGGGGCGGCGGTCACAAGAGAAAATACCGTATCATTGACTTCAAACGAGAGAAGGATGGTGTTCCAGCTGTAGTCAAGACGATAGAGTACGATCCGAACCGCTCGGCACGTATAGCTCTGTTGTTTTATGCTGATGGTGAAAAACGTTATATTATTGCTCCTAATGGACTGCAGGTAGGTACTACTGTGATGTCAGGCAAGGATGCCGTGCCGGAAGTAGGCAACTCTCTTCCCTTGGAAAACATCCCCGTGGGTACCGTGATACACAACATCGAGTTGCGACCCGGCCAGGGTGCGGCTCTTGTCCGTTCGGCGGGTAATTTCGCTCAGTTGACTTCCCGTGAGGGTAAGT
>JAJPZD010000289.1 GCA_021204605.1 Prevotella sp. | reverse complement strand
TTGCAAAGTTGATGGATTAACAATCACAGTTTCCGTAATCCTACTTGTAATCAGCACCTATTTCACGAGAGCCTTCCTTGTCGTGCCATCAGCGTAACGCAGAATGTTGATACCTTTATGAGGAGCAACGACTTTCATTCCGTCAATGGAATAACGGTCTGCTATCTCCTGGCTCTCCGCGGCAATATTGCTGATACCGCTTTCTCCTATCTCCTCTATTTTCTTGAAGTCTTTCCACACTTCTGCTTCTGAGTATGCCTCGGTTGCGCCCAACGCTACTGACAACACGCATGTATTCATGTCAACACTGAAGAACACATCGCTGTCATCACACACCGGTGGCTCTGGATTGAGGGAGGTAACCTGCTTTAAACTTGTGCAATAGGCAAAGGCATAATCTCCGATAGTAGTAACTGTGGCTGGTATCTCTACCGTCTCAAGTGCGGTGCACTGCCAGAATGTGGACTCTTCTATTCTCGTCAACGAGTTGGGCAGCACTACTGATTCTAAGGCGCTACATCCACAGAACACCTGATAACCTAATGAGGTTACCGATGTCGGTATTCCCACTGTGGTGAGATAAGCACAATTGTAAAAAGACAGGTCATCAAGGTATTCCACCGTTTCGGGAATATCGTAAGAAACGGCCTGTGAGCCGACAGGATATTGTATGAGCGTCGTCTTGTCCTTATTGAAGAACACTCCATACTCATCAGAGCTGTAATACTGATTGTCTTCTGATACAACATAACGCGCCATTGATGTGCAATCATAGAAAGCCAACTCTCCTATGCTCTCCACCGCACTGCCTATCTCCACCGTTTTAAGACTCGTGCAATAGCCGAAAGCCTCTTCTCCGATACTTGTCACGGAATTGCCTATCTTTACCGATGTCAGTCCCTTACACGTACTGAACGTACCGGCATTGATTGTTGTTACAAGGTCAGGGATTTCCACCGTCTCAAGACTATGACAGTAATAGAACGCCTCCTCGCCTATATCTGTCAGTGTCGCAGGAAGGTCTATCGCCTTAATATTCTCACAACGATAAAAGGCCCAACTGCCTATACTGCGTATATTACTGCCCATATTCACTTCTTTCAGACGGTCACTCCAGTAAAAAGCATAGTCCTCGATACTCTCCACCGTATTAGGTATGTCGTATGATGTCTTCTTTGAGTTGCCTGGATATTGTATCAACGATGTCTTGTCGCCGTTGAACAGTACGCCATATTCATCCGAACAATAGTTCTCACATCCTTCTGCAACAGTGATTTCTGTCAGTGCTGCACTTTCGTGGAAAACAGCATAGCCAAGACTCTTAAGTGTATTCGGCAGACTTATTGACGTGAGACGGGAACAATTGGCAAACGCCTCATCACCGATTGTCTCCACTGAGCTGCCCATGTTTACCGTAGTAAGGTAATAGCAGTCATAAAAAGCATAATCTCCGATACTCGTCACACTGTTCGGTATAGTTACCTCCTCAAGATTGTTGCACCAATAAAATGCTTGGGCGGCAATGCCTGTCACAGTGTATGTTACGCCACCATACGTCACGCTCTCAGGTATCGTCACACTGCCTGAATAATAGGTGTAATCTCCCGTTGTCGGTGCCGTAACCTCCACGGTTTGGTCTGTTGCTGACACGATATTATAGTATATACCATTGCTAAGGAATGTCTGTGCCGACAAATACTGCATTGCAAAGAACAGAAAGGAACTTGCAACCAAAATCTTTTTTACCATCTTTCTCATATTATTTAAATGTGCAAGAAAGGCGTGAGATAAATCCCGCGCCTTTCTTAACATTATTAGATATAGCTTATTTAAGAATTATCTTCTTCGTGGTTCCGTCTGAGAACTTAACAACATTCACCTTGCCATTCTGCATGCTCTCTATGCGCTGACCGGCTAAGTTGTAAATCTCTGTAACGCCATCATTCAAATTCACATTTATAGTGCTGATGCCATCGCTGAGATTCTCTTTGATAGTATAGTTGATGGTTATCTTACCCATGTCTATGTCGTTTGTCCTGCCATCAACGAAATAGTAGAAGAAACCAGCAGGGATTACTACCTCATACTCACCTGCCTCTGAAAGCGTAGTTCCTAATTTGAGTGTCTCTCCCTCATCATAATACATATTAGAATTAACAGGAGTGATACCTGTTACAGTAGTATATGATTCGCCATCCTTATATACTTTGATTGAACTAAGGGTACCATCTACAACATACATACCGGTAGTACAACTGATTGTGACAGCACTTGTCACTTCAGTCAATTCTCCTGCTTCAGGTGATACAGTGTAAGAATAATCTTCTGGATTAACAGCATCGCCTCCACCGATAGTATATGTGAGAGTTACTGCATTGCTGAGTGCATCACCTATATGGAAAAATCCTGCAGGAATCTCCATCGTATATGTGCCTTCTTCCGTCAAAGTAATACCTTCCCACTCCTCTGTATCAACAGTTTCAAAATAAAATACATTATTTCCATTTTCGTCCTCACTAGAGCCATACCAATTTGCTATTGCGACATTCTCTCCGTCCTTGACAACGTAGAAATAAGTGTCCCATACATTGAAATCCATCTCATCGCTATTGCCACATATCGTGATGCTGTTGAGTTGTGACAATGTAGAACCACTCTCTGGGTCGAATGTAAGGTCAAAACCTTCTGAAGCGTCAACTTCTCCACCGCCAAGGTCTTCACTGATAGTGTATTGAATCTTTATTTCACCCATATCTATGTCATTCGTTCTTCCGTCAACAAAATAGTAGAAGAATCCTGCCGGGATTACAACCTCATACTCACCTGCCTCTGAAAGCGCATCGCCTAATTCAAGTGTCTCTCCCTCATCATAATACATATTAGAATTAACAGGAGTGATACCTGTTACAGTAGTATATGATTCGCCATCCTTATATACTTTGATTGAACTAAGGGTACCATCTACAACATACATACCGGTAGTACAACTGATTGTGACAGCACTTGTCACTTCAGTCAATTCTCCTGCTTCAGGTGATACAGTGTAAGAATAATCTTCTGGATTAACAGCATCGCCTCCACCGATAGTATATGTGAGAGTTACTGCATTGCTGAGTGCATCACCTATATGGAAAAATCCTGCAGGAATCTCCATCGTATATGTGCCTTCTTCCGTCAAAGTAATACCTTCCCACTCCTCTGTATCAACAGTTTCAAAATAAAATACATTATTTCCATTTTCGTCCTCACTAGAGCCATACCAATTTGCTATTGCGACATTCTCTCCGTCCTTGACAACGTAGAAATAAGTGTCCCATACATTGAAATCCATCTCATCGCTATTGCCACATATCGTGATACTGTTGAGTTGTGACAATTTAGAACCGTTCTCTGGGTCGAATGTAAGGTCAAAGCTTTCCGAAGTGTTAGCTCCTCCTCCATTGCCACCACTGATAGTATATGTAACAGTAGCGGCATTGTTGTATGCCTCTCCTGCGGCAAGATGTCCTTCAGGGATGCTAATCGTGTATGTACCTTCTTCTGTAAGCGTCAATGGCTCCCATTCTTCCATATCCACAATATTAAACGTGATAACGTTATATCCCTCGTCGTTTTCCTCAACTCCGTCGAAATCTGCTATCGCTACCTGCTCCCCGTCTTTTTCAACGTACAATGTCGTGTCCCAGCCACTACTACTGAGATCCATTTCGGCAATATTGCCACACACAGAGAAACTGCTGAGCTCCGTTAGGACAGCTCCGTCCTCGGGGCTGAACGTCAGGTCGAACCCATCATCAGCCCATACGGTGTTGGCGAACAAAGATAAGCAGCACATTAGTGCGCAAGTCAGAATTTTTTTCATAAAAATAATTTTTAAGTTAGTAATAAGTTAGTTTTATCTGAAATTATCCCGCCATTCAGCAGGGTATATGAAAATCTCAAAAATATCATCTAACGAGACATTTTGAAGTGATTCCGTTCTTCTTGACAATGTTGACCCCATGCTGTAAACCACTAAGTTTCCTGCCGTCAATACTATACACAGCCTCCGTCGCACCGATACCATCATTGGTTAAGGTTACAATGCCTGCGGCATTGGCATACTGCACCGTGTCAAATACATAAAACTCATAATAGTCGGATTCCAATGAATAGTCTGCTATCGTTACAAATCCCAAGATGTACCTTCCGTCAGGGGATATCGCCATCGGGGTGTGCCAGCCGTAAGAGTCGAATGTGGCAAAGTCCTCTACCAATGGATATGCCTCTTGAAAACTTATTGGCGCAGCTGCGCCGGGTTTCCATATAAAGGCATGACCACCGCCTGACGATGCTATTACCGTTCCGTCATCTGCCACATCCTTACATGAGAATGCCGTATCTCCCTTTGTAACCTCAAGGTCTCTCGTTTCCATGTCGAACCGTCCGATTTGTGTCGGGTCATCGTCAAAGGTACTTGGCGACAAATCCAAGGATATATACTTTCCGTTCTTGCTTAGACCGGTTGCATAAAATTGGAAATATGGGGAATCGGCCTCTGTCTTTGACGCATCATCATCCCAATATTTGTCCTCCTCCCAATAGCCCTTGCATATAGGGTCGCAGGTGTAAGAACCGTCTTCGTTCAATGTCCATACGATACATGGCTTGCTGTTCCACCTGTCAATGAAATAGCCTGTTATCACACTGCCATCAGCACTTATTCTCGTGGCATGACTGCCATCGAATGACGTTTCTGTCTCATCGAAAAGAGTCTTCAAGCCCAACTCCTCACTTGATGGCTCCGGCAACATCTCAGCTTTACCTTCCTTCCAATAGCATGCATGACCGCCGATGCCTCCAAACCCTTCCGGGTGGGCTTCCGTCATCGTAACTGCTCCTACTACTATCGTACCATCTGGGGTAATGTCCTCAGTTATGTTTCCAGTCTCAGTGCCTCCATCAAGTCTGATTTCCTCACCCGTAATGCTGAATGTCATTGGGCCATCATCATAGCAAGCGGCTACGCCAGTATCAGATATTCCACGGCCCTCAGAACCATAGGGGCTCTCTGAAAAATGAACATTCATTTCATTAGTTTCAGTGTCGAAAACAAATGTCCCATCACTTGCAAATCCTATTGAGCCGGTAACATATTTACCATTCGTGGACATTGCCTGTGCTGTTATATAAGGATATTTATCGAAAGTGAACACCTTAAGACCATAATCCTGTGCAAAACTTATTGTACTCATCGCGGTGATGAAAACAACCAATATAATTTTTCTCATATATCTTTCTTTTTTAGTAGGTATAACGTCTTTTTTTATATGATGCAACAAAAATGCCATTAGCATAGTAAATATTTTTCATGGCAACCTCAATCCATCAACTTTGCAATTTTCATGTTGATGGAATGTTACCATGCGTTTAAAGT
>JAJPZD010000173.1 GCA_021204605.1 Prevotella sp. | reverse complement strand
GGCTCATAAACGACAGCCATTTGGAATGTCGATAAGAATCTTCTTTGTCAACAAAGCTGTCATTATAAACAAAGTCTTTATTTCCTGTATTGTATGGAGGATCAATATAGATTACATCTATCTTTCCTTCATGAGTATAAGCCATAGTTGTTAGAGCTTCAAGGTTATCACCCTCGATTAGTATATGGTTGGGAGCGTCTTTGTCCTCGCTGATTATTGCACGTTCTGTAACTTCATTCAAAATCGGAAGCTCTTTCCGAAGGCGTTCCTCTACATCTTCAGGCTTATCTTCCCATACCAAACCATAGCTTTTGTTGTCACGGAGAAGCCCCAACAAGTCGCTGCGTTCCTTGTCAGTAAACCCATCTATTTCTTTGATACGTTTTATCAGATTAATCTTGTCTATATTATTCATAAATGCAGTGAGAAATTATTTTTCTTTAATGATACCCATAAAGGACAGTTTCGATATTTCGATAATGTGGAGAAGCAGATGTTGGTGATTTATAATGAGGATATTATTGAAAAGTTGGTGGAGATTATCAAAGGAGTTGATGTAAAAAATCCTATAAAGATATATGTTTTCTCGCCCAGTCAAGACCCATGGGAGGCGTTGTTTGAGGAAGTGATGGGAAAAGTGGAGCTGTGTGCATTGCCGCAAGCCATTTACAATGCATATCGTAAAATAACAGCCCCCTAAATCCCCCTTAGGGGGACTTCCCAAAATTTGGGATTAAATTATATTTTGATATAGATACATGAAGACCATGTTAAAGACAATAAAATATCAGGAGAGAGCTGTTGAGGAGTTGACAGAAAAGGTAATCAAACTCCTGAACAATAATGAGAAGCGTCAGAAAATCGTTTTTGAGGCACCTACGGGGGCTGGTAAGACAGTGATGGCATGCGAGGCATTGGCGAGGATTGCCGATGAGCTGCAGGACAGGGGCGACACGCTATATCAGGAAGTGGCGTTTATATGGTTTGCCCCTCGCAAGTTGCATCTGCAAAGCTATGCAAGTTTAAAAAACGCTTTCGATGTTACTCGCCGGCTCAGTCCGGTAATGTTCGGGGATATAGACCAGAGTGTGGGAATACAGGCAGGGGAGATACTGTTTGTGAATTGGGAGAGTGTGAATAAGGACAATAATGTCATAGTGAGGGAAAACGAGAGTTTTGCCACACTATACGAGATTACCCGACGCACGCAGGAAGAATCCGGCTTGCCGATAGTGGCGATAATCGATGAGGAGCATACGTTTTGGTCAAAGACTGCGGACAAGTCGGCAGCCGTTTTGGAGAGGATAAACCCGGCCGTGGAGTTGAGGATTTCCGCCACGCCCAAGACGCTGCAGCCTGACGAGAAAGTTACGGTATATCGCAAGGAAGTGATAGAGGCGGAGATGATAAAGAAAGAGGTTGTGCTTAATCCCGATATTGAGTTGGATTTCAGGGAGGAGCGCACGCTTAACGAGAACCTTGTCAGGGCGGCGATGGCAAAGCGCAACCAATTGGCGGAAATGTACAAGGCGATGGGAATAAAAATCAATCCGTTGCTGTTGATACAGTTGCCCAACGACACCAATGAGAGAATGACTGCCGAAGACCAGGAAGTAAGCGACTTGGTAAAGCAATACCTGAAAGTGATGCACGACGTAAGAACAGAGAACGGACTGTTGGCGGTATGGCTTGCGAATGAGAAGGAAAACCTTGCGGGATTGGAAAAACCCGACAACATGACACAGGTGCTGCTGTTCAAGGAGGCGATAGCGTTGGGCTGGGACTGTCCACGTGCCGCAGTGCTGCTGATATTCAGGAAATTGCAGAGCGACCAGTTCACTATACAGACAGTAGGGCGCATAATGCGGATGCCGGAACAGAGGCATTATCCAAAGGAAGAACTGAACATCGGATATGTATATACCGACTTGGCGAAGGACAAGATAAGGATTGTAACAGCCGATTCAGACTATATCCTGAAAGACACCATTGTAGCACGCAGGAGAGAACATATTCACAACGTTATATTGCCGTCATATTATTCGGAAAGTCCGAATATAGAGCGTAATTATTTGGGACCAGACTTCCGAAAGACATTGTATGACGAGGCGGCGAAATTCTGGAGGTTAGAGAGCGGAGCCAGTTTCTTCAAGATAGGAGAAATGTGGGGATATTATGATGATGACGAAGCAGGAACACTGCCAGACACCGACAATGAAATGATAAATGAGAATAGAAGGCGTGTTGCGAACACAATACATTTAGATGTAAAGACAATAAACGTAGAGATACCTCAGAACGTACATTTTCAGAACGAGGAGCAGATATTGACCGTTGACAAGGTGAGGTTTGCCCGCAAGGTTCCTGAGATTGACAGGGTTTTCACCGACTATATAAGCGGAAAAGGACAGAAGTTTGAGCGCAAGGGGCGTACAGACAAGATAGGGTTATATCTGCTTGATATGTTAGCCGACTTTTTCGGTGTGTTTGATACCGATGCAAAGAAAGTAGTGCTGTATCATAAAAACCGAAAGATATTTGACAGGTTGTTGGAAATAGTCTTGGAGAGATACTTGGAAAAGCGTCAGAAGGCGAAAGAGAGGTCAATGATAATGAGAGACTTCAAGCGATATGACTGGGAGATACCAGAGGAAAGAGTGTATGATAGTGAGACCAACCGAATAGACATTGCTAAGAACCACGCCATGCTGCCGTTCGTGCAACTGAATGAGGCATCGAAACCAGAAAGAGAGTTTGAGGCATATTTGGAGGAAAACAGCGAGTGGATAGACTGGTGGTATAAGAACGGAGACAAGGGCAAGCAGCATTTCGCCATAACATACGGAGAGGGAAAAGCAAAGTCACTGTTTTATGTTGATTTCATCATCCGCATGAAAAACGGCCATGTGTATCTTTTCGACACCAAGAGCGTGGGGAGTGATATTCATGCACCCGAAAAGCACAACGCCCTGCTGAAATATATTAAAGAGAACAGCACAGACGCACAACCGTTGTTTGGTGGTATCATCATACAGCAGGGCAGCAATTGGCTGTATTCGAAACTGCCAATTGAGAATACGACAGATACGCTCAACTGGGATGCTTTTTATCCCGAAAATGAAGCCCCACCCCAGCCCTCCCCCTTAGGGAGGGAGTCTGGAGGACGGAAATGAAGAATGAAAAATTAAAGATATGGGAAAAGGAATAGACCCGAAGTTTGTACACTACGGAATACGCAAAGATGACCTGTCGATGATAGAGGCCATTTGTGAAAGGGAAGGCATCAGCTTTGAGTGGTTGAGCGATGACATTCTCAAGGCATATCACGCCAAGAAGGTTGACGTGATAGAGGTGAGTGATGATGACACGGAGCAGATAATCCGTACGGCGATAAACAAAATAAGACAGTGAAGAAACTATGCTGATACAGAATATCAAGATAAGCAACTATAAGACCTATTTGTCGCTCGATCTCGACCTGACAGTGGATGAGGAGCGGCCGATAATATTAATTGGGGGAGCAAACGGAGGAGGAAAGACGACCCTGTTTGAGGCGATAAGCGGTGCGCTGTACGGACTGAAGATAGAGAGCAAAGCACATTTCATGGAGCTGCTTAATCAAGGAGCGTTAAACACTGCAAAGCAAGAAATAGTATTGGAAATAATGTTTGTCGGCAAGGTGCTTGGGCAGCAACAGAAGTACAAGTTAAGGCGGACATACGTGTTGAACCAACAGGGCAAACCGTTGGAGAGCGTGTCGCTGAACATGAATGGCAACAACTATGTATATGGTACGATGACAGCGCCGAAGGAGAAGGCGAAATCAGAGCAGGAGGTGAACAAGATAATCAAGGCAAACCTGCCGGAAGAGCTTAGTAAATATTTTCTGTTTGACGCCATGCAGTCGAGCGAGCTGTTGAAGAAAAACGTGTTCGCACAAACGATACAAGATAATTTTGAGAATGTATTAGGATTCAAGAAATACGTGCAACTGAGAAAGGCGGCAGAGAAGATACAGCAGGAGTGGGCGAAAATGCGTTTGGATGCGGAGCAGGAGCAGAAGGAGTATAATGAGCTGTGCGAGAAGAAAGAGCAGCTGGCAAAAGACTTGGATAACTGCATTGCAGAGCAGGACAAGCAATACAAATACCTGTTGACGGTAGAGAAAGAATATAATTTCGCGAAGGAGGGAGTGCAGGAGGAGATAAACCTGAACAAGAAGATACAGGAGTTGGCGAAAAAGATAGACGATATAATAAAGCGGGTGTCGGTATATTCAGGAGACTTGAAAATATTCGTGGAAAATATCGAATTTGAGCTGTTTTTGCCTAAGTTAGCCTCAAACTTCTCGCAGGAAATCAACAACATACTGCACATACGGGAAAAGCTGCAAAAAGAGAATGCCGGAGCATATCCAATAGAGACATTGAAAGACGTTACGAACAAGATAATAACATATCTGAAAGACCTTTCATTGTGTAGTGAGAATGTTGACGAGGAGCAGGTAGTGGCACATATCGTGGCGTTGCAGAATGCCACGAACAAGGAAAATCCATACAACTACCTTGACGAGGCAGAGATAGAGGCTCTTTCCAATTTGGTCGAGCGTTCTTGGAGCAACCGCTTTATTACGTTAGACAGTCAGCGTCAGGACTTGGAAATGCAGCTTGAGACATTAGACGAACTCCGCTTGCAGAAACAGAAATTAGAGCAGACAAACGCCGGCGGCAATGAAGCCATAATAAAGAGTTATGAAGGCGCACAATATCAGTTGGAGAATCTGAGAAAACAAGAAGATAAAATCAAGGCAGAAATACAAAGCCTTGAAAAGAGAATACACCAGTTTGACATACAGGTGCAGCAGGTTCCCGATGTGAAATATGACACCCTTGTGAAGCTGAAACCAATGTTCGAGACGATAGCCGACAACCTGTTGAAAAAGAAGAAGGCACAGATAGAGACAGAGATGCAGCAGAAGCTCAACAAACTGCTGATAGTCTACAAAGGACATGTGGCGAAAGTGGTGTTGTCGGAAAGCGTTGACAAGTTCAGCATAAAACTATACCACACGGCAGGCAATGAGATATCGCTGAACCAGCTGAATGCGGCATCAAAACAGATATTCATACAAGTGCTGTTGATGGTGTTGAGAAACCTCGGCGACTACGAGCCGCCGGTGATGATAGATACCGTGATGGGCGTTCTTGATAACGAGAGCAGGGATGCGCTTATGGAAGAATATTTCCCACAGTTGGCAGAACAGACGATACTGCTTTGCACCACATCGGAGATAAGGAGAGAGAGCGACTATGTGAAACTTGAGCCTTTCATATCCAAGACATACACGTTGCACCGTAATGTAGAGGAGCAGAACACGACAGTGGCAGAGGGCTATTTCGGTATAACTTTAAATCAGTAAAGAG
>JAJPZD010000102.1:3155-21791 GCA_021204605.1 Prevotella sp. | reverse complement strand
GAAAGATTATTGGAATTGACTTAGGTACGACCAACTCATGTGTTGCCGTTTTCGAGGGCAATGAACCGGTCGTAATAGCAAACAGCGAAGGCAAGCGCACCACACCATCCGTGATAGGTTTCGTAAAGGACGGCGAGCGCAAGGTAGGAGATCCTGCAAAGCGACAGGCCATTACCAACCCTAAGAATACGGTTTACTCTATAAAGCGTTTCATGGGTGAGACTTACGCTCAGTGCCAAAAAGAAACAGAGCGCGTGCCATACATGGTGGTTAACGATGGGGGGTTCCCTCGCATTGAGATTGAAGGGCGCAAATATACTCCGCAGGAGATTTCAGCTATGGTTCTCCAGAAAATGAAGAAGACGGCGGAGGACTATTTGGGCCAGGAGGTTACGGATGCCGTCATCACCGTGCCGGCTTACTTCTCCGACTCACAGCGTCAGGCTACAAAAGAGGCTGGTCAGATAGCCGGTCTTAATGTCCGCCGTATCGTTAATGAGCCTACTGCGGCAGCCCTTGCATACGGTGTTGACAAGTCGAACAAGGATATGAAAATCGCAGTGTTTGACCTTGGTGGCGGTACATTTGATATCTCTATTCTTGAGTTCGGCGGCGGCGTATTCGAGGTGCTCTCCACAAATGGTGACACACACCTTGGTGGTGATGACTTCGACCAGGTGATAATAGACTGGCTCGTGAATGGGTTCAGAGCAGACGAGGGTATTGACCTGTCGAAAGATCCGATGGCTATGCAGCGTCTCAAGGAGGCTGCAGAGAAAGCAAAGATAGAACTGTCGAGCTCCTCTTCCACAGAGATCAACTTGCCGTATATCACGGCGGAGGGTGGAGTGCCTAAGCACCTCGTTAAGACAATCACACGTGCTCAGTTTGAACAACTTGCTCACAGCTTGATACAGGCTTGCCTCGTACCGTGCCAAAACGCTATCCGAGATGCCAAACTGTCAACATCTGACATTGATGAGGTGATCCTCGTAGGTGGCTCAAGCCGTATCCCTGCCGTTCAGACATTGGTAAGAAACTATTTCGGAAAGGAACCTTCAAAGGGTGTAAACCCTGACGAGGTGGTTGCCGTAGGCGCATCTATCCAGGGCGCAATCCTCAACAAGGAGGGTGGTGTTGGCGACATCGTATTGCTCGACGTTACTCCTCTTACTCTTGGTATAGAAACTCTTGGTGGCGTGATGACAAAACTTATAGAGGCAAACACTACGATCCCGTTCAAAAAGAGCGAGACATTCTCTACCGCAGCAGACAACCAGACAGAGGTTACAATTCATGTTCTCCAAGGCGAGCGTCCAATGGCTGCTATGAACAAGAGTATCGGTCAGTTTAACCTTACGGGCATAGCTCCTGCTCCTCGCGGTGTACCGCAGATTGAGGTAACATTCGATATTGATGCCAACGGTATCTTGAAAGTCTCCGCTAAGGACAAGGCCACGGGCAAGGAGCAGGCTATACGTATCGAGGCCTCATCCGGACTTAGCAAGGAGGAAATCGACCGTATGAAGGCGGAGGCAGAGCAGAATGCCGAAAATGACAAGAAAGAGCGTGAGAGAATAGACAAGATGAACCAGGCAGACTCCATGATCTTCACTACGGAGAATTTCATGAGGGAGAATGGCGACAAGATTCCTGCTGACCAGAAACCGGCTATCGAGGCTGCTTTACAGCAACTGAAAGACGCTCACAAGAGCGGTGACGTCACTGCTATTGACAATGCCATCAACGGCCTCAACAGCGTGATGCAGGCAGCTTCAACACAAATGTACCAAGGTGCTCAGGGCGCAGGTCCTCAACAAGGTGCCAATAGTGGTTTCAACGCTGGCAACACTGGTTTCAACGGTGCCAACTCACAGCAAGGCTCTTCAAACGGCAAATCTGATGATACTGTCGTAGATGCCGACTTCGAGGAAGTGAAATAACACAGTGGTTGTTGAATTAACCATAGAAGGTTGAATAAATATGATGACGTTTAGTAATTATAGGTAAAAAGATCAATATATTGTGTAACAGAAGCGGTGCGGCACATCTTGTGTTCGCATCGCTTTTTATATTTCATATTACAAGTTCTCTATTGCAGTGAAATATGTATAAATCTGTTTCAATAAGTTAAACTTTACTTACACAAAAGCTGTACCAAGCCGAAAAAACATCCGTTTTTAGCCAAAAATCTTATCTCCAATATGCCCAAATTGTGATTTAACATAAAATTAACAAGTGTTACTGAATGTTGTTGGTTTTTAGGCTCCATCGTATATATATAATAGAGGGCTTTCCTAAAAGATGTTGCAGGGTTGCTCTCACAAAAAAACGTTTATCAAAAAAAACTGACAAGATGATTGTAGGAATTGTAGGAACACGAAAAGCGACTGACTACGACGGGTTTAAGAAATTGGTCTCTCCTTACAGGAAATTCATCACTGGTATTGTATCAGGTGGGGCAAAAGGAATTGATACTCTTGCCAAAAGGTTAGCTCAAGAGTGGGACATTCCTTTCGAGGAATTTCTTCCTGATTATACATTCTACGGCAGACAGGCCACTCTCATCCGTAACTCACAGATTGTCGATGCTTCCGACAGGATTCTGGCGTTCCCCGCTTCTGATTCACGGGGCACTCTCGACACTATCAGCAAGGCAAGGGGAGAAGGCAAGATGTTGCGTGTAATCAATGCCGACTCCCTCTGCGACTGACACTCAACCTCCTCTTGGTTCTACGTAAAAACAGGTAGCCATGGCCTCCTCTATGGCTACCGCAGACAACAACAAACACATAGCTATGGGAAAAAGAACATTACATATCGTAAACAATAAGAACACAAACAACTACTTCGATATATATAGCCCTTTGGACATCCCCGTCACGAAAATGGCTACTGCCTGCCTTTTGGCTCTTAACGGTGGAACCGCCACACAGTTTATGGCGCGGCAGTATGGCGTGAAAGAGAGACACCCCCGCTCAAACAATGACCTTGATTTCACCACCATTCCCAAAAATCCCATGCTCCCTTTCTTTAGGGATTTCCTGATTGAAAAGGGTTTTGAACCTGTCAAGATGGGTGACGGTGAGTATCTTATGAATTACGCCAACGACAAGGTGGGCATTGAGGTGGATATCATGATCTCATGGGAAAAAGGTTTACTTGGCAATTTCTTCATGCAGGGAAACATCTTACTGTGTGACCCCTGTTTCATCTTCACCAGCAAGCTACAGCGTATCTTCTCTGGTTTCTCCTCTCTCAAAAAAGACTCCGACATCCAAGACATCAACACCCTTTATGACATCATCGAAAAAAGAAACAACATCGAACATCTCCAAGACATGATCGCCGAGAAAGTCCCAGATGTTGACATTGATACCCTCAACGACATGCTGCAGGAATAATCAACACAAGTCATATACTGTTATACACATCACTCCACTTGTGAATATTATTATCACAATACACATCTCAAGCTGTCTTAAATATCTCGAAGAAGGATTTAGGGAATGTCTGTTTCTGGCTCTGGCTCTGCTGCGATATAACTTTCTTCTTCTGGCAAGATATATGTTCTCCTGACTTTCTGGTTTTCGAGGAAAATGCTGTTCAAGGTATATGCCAATGACTCAAGTGTCTCCGTGCGATTCTTTGGCTTCAATTGACATTCCCAAACAGTGATGCAATGCCAGCCCATAACAGCAAGTTGACGTTGCTCTTTTAAATCCCGCTCCTTATTGCGGGTTATTTTCTTCTGCCAGAAATCGATGTTTGTCTTTGGCATACGGAAATACTTACAGTTTTCGTGACCATGCCAGAAACACCCGTTCACAAAAATTACGGTACGGTATTTCCGTAGCACAAGGTCGGGATGTCCAGGCAGACGTGGATGGTTTAGTCTATAGCGAAAGCCACGGCTAAAGAGGAACTTCCTCACCATCAACTCTGGCTTGGTGTCCTTCCCATGTATCGCCGCCATATTGTTATGACGCTGCTCTGAGACCTGCTGTTCCATTTTGACAATTCTCGTTTGGCGAAATTACATATTTTCCATGAATTTTTATTATTATTTGAAATATAAATGCCAAACAAATTAGAATAGGCAGGTCTGAGAAACTTATATTGCCAATAATAAAACAAATTTTATTTGATGAAGCGTACTTGAAGGTTCAATTTCAAAAAATATTCTCCTTTTTCCTTATAAATGTCACCAAATTTATGGCGCGAAGTGCTCGGAGTATCAAAAACGGTATTATAGAAAAGGTAATCCTCAAGATCATTACGGTCAAAAAAATGATAACACACAATATCACCGTCTTCTTTTACAATGATATATCCACCATTTGCATTAAATTTTCCTTGCCAAGGTGTTGTGGCAGTCATGCCAAGAGCAAAAGCGATTAAAAACTGTTTTATTTTATAAGCATACATCGGTTGATTTGAACTCATATTCAAACCAAGCGGATTTTCTATTTCTACGAGTGAAGTGATTTTCTCTATAGTTTTCCACTCACTTGAATAATACTTTTCGATACATGAGCCGATGATTGTCTCCATACCCACATCAAGCATAGCGAGGTTGTTATGAAGAATCTCAGATGCTACATTTAAAAATTCCCAAGTTGCCCCTATCTTTGAGAGGTAATCGAATTTCTTCTTAAATTGACCTAATTTGTTCGTTTCCTCCATCTGGGCATCGTTTAAGTTTTTTATGTGGTAAATAAAATTTGTCCCGTCTTTATTGGAATTTATCAGAGTTGAAGGGCTGCCTAATTTTGATTTTATACTATAGCCTAATTCCGGTTTTGAACCTGTATGCAAATTATGAATGGTAATCCGAATATCAGCTTTATCTGTTGATTTTGCTTTAATACCACCACAATCAATAATATCCATGAACTCTTTTATTTCACCAATCACATCTTCAGACGTATTTTGCTTGATATAGTCAAGAAGGTGTTGTGCTTCGATTTGAAATTGACTTTGGGAAATTTCAATATTTATGGCATCTCCAGCTACTAAGATGTTGTTCTTTCCAGCCTGTACTTTATATGTGTTCCTGTCTGGCGCATCATTACGGAATATCTCTAATATGGGATACCAACGCTCGTCATAACGATTCAATTTACCATCACCACAGTAGAGTTTACCATCTGCCAATAATTTAAAGAAAGCGTAAACCTCGCTCCATTCTCCTTTATTTGCCATTATATTTAGAGTATTTTCTTCGTTTTAAGGACTTTGAGTATTTGTTGTGCCGTTGCTTGGATCGCGGGTACAGCCACTGAATTTCCAAACTGTTTGTATGCGGATGCATCTGCCACTGGAATTACAAATACGGGGCTGCCGTCTCCCTTGTCATAAACAGGATAACCTTGTAAAGCGCCCCATTCACGTGGAGTCATTTTGCGTATTCCATCAGTGTTGACAGTTCCCTTTATATGTGTTGTCGGTGTCAAATCTGTTTGACGATGGTCAATTACAAGATTACGCTCACGTCCCATACCTCCAACTACAATGGCATTTGCAATACCGTCATCATCAATTATTTCATAACCAAATCCGTTTCCTTTAGCTGCATGACGGGCTTTGTGGGCTTTCAACGTGTCTATATAGGCTGTCGATAAATAGTATTTTGCCGGTACGGGTTCCGTTTCTCTAATATCTATAAAATGCTTGGTCACATCCTTTTGCTCTGGATATTCAAAATCTTCTTTTGTGATACCTAGATCTTTACGGAAACCGACAATATATATACGTTCACGATGCTGCGGCACACCGAAATACATCGCATTCACGATTTTTGGTGCAGGTACGACATAGCCAATTTCATCTAATGTGTTGAGAATTGTCCTGAGGGTTTTCCCTTTATCATGTATCATCAGCCCCTTTACATTTTCAAGGAAAAAAGCCTTGGGCTGTTTTCTTCTTAGAATCTCAGCTACATCAAAAAACAAAGTACCTCGTGTCTCCTCAAAGCCTAATTTCCTACCCGCCATAGAAAATGCCTGACAAGGAAAGCCTGCACATAATATGTCAAAACCATCAGGAATATAACATTTTGTTTGTTCTTTTGTTATGTCACCAAAAGGTACTTCTCCATAATTCGCAAAATACGTTTTTTGGGCTTGTGCATCCCATTCTGAAGAAAACACACATTGCCCACCGAGATTTTGCAATGCCATTCTGAAACCACCAATACCGGCAAATAAATCTATGAAAGTGAACTTTGGATTCAATGGACCAGGAAATGGAACATTGAAAACATCCGAAAACAAATATTGTTGTAATACCGTTGGCTCTGCAATTAAATTATCTGAAATTTTATACGGAATTTTTTCATTAGTGGCCCAGTCCTCAATAAGTTCTCCTGCTTTTTTATGATATATTAAGCCGAGTTTGCTATCTTGTAACATGAGATAATGGGTCACAATGGCAAGTTGCGTACTGAATGGTATTAACTCATTATTATCATCCAATGACGATTGGTCGTATATCTGCAACACACCAGCTTTTTTATATCCGATGTCCATCAGCGTATATATCAATCTGCCTTTCATTTATATCTGTTTTATTCTAAATTTTCCATTGATAGACCCACACTTCTCTAATCTGTTGCATATTAATCGTCATAATCTTAAAGAACAACAAAATCCTTAATCAAATGGCTTAGGGTATAAAAAACCCTAATTGTTAATGCGATATATTGCATTTATCCTTGCAAAGATAGCGAATAAAAATTTTATATCAAAAAGAAAAAACTATGATAAACCCGATTAGACATTATAAAGTGTTGTAAATCAATGATATTTGTAAAAAGTCAATAAATGATAAACTTTCCTAATCGAGTTACATAAGAGCGTCATTTTCTTTTAGCCATTTGATAAAACTTAATTCCATAATCATAAAAAGGCAGCAGTAATTTATCTTTACCCATACAATATTTGTCTATTCAATCTCCATAGATAAATTTTTTGATTTCTTTTGGGAATTGCGCTATTACTTTTTAATAAAAAAGTGTTAATTAGTTATAAGCAAGTAGTTTGGTTTATTTCGTTACTAAGGTCATAATTCACATTAGGCATTTTTTCCCTTTCTTATTTTCTCAAAACATCTATAATAATGTTGACATTTCAAGTTAAGAGCAAAAAAAGATGCAACAACACGTCGCACCTCTCTTGAATAATCAAACAATATATTAAATGCTGCCAGAACCCTGTCTCATCCTCGTCCACATTTCACTTTTCACTTGTGAGCGAAGCGAACATTTCGCATAGGTCGTTTTCTGTGATCTCTATCGGGTTACATTTGAGGTTGGGTCGTTTACTGCCGTTCACCAATTCGATCAGCATACTGTCAGAGACTTTGAACTCAGCCAATGATGTAAGCATTCCAGTTGTTTTTTTCAGACGGTGTATCTCGTCGGCAAGGGCTTCGGCATCAGTATATCCCAACTGGCGAGCTATGGCGATTGTCCTCTCACAGCCGTGTTTTGCGTTGAAACGCACGAAATAGTCGATTGTCAAGGCACATGCCTCTCCATGAGAGACGCCCAACAGACTGGTTACAGGATATGAACAGGCATGCGAGGATGATGTCCCTGTCTGTGAGAATGCGAATCCCGCCATTAAGGAAGCCAACATCATGTTTTCTCTTGCCGTGACATTGTCAGGCTCGTCGCATACCGTCTCGATATTCTCAAGCACAAGACGTATTGCATACATAGCGGCTGCATCGCATGGCGGCTGGTGGTTCACGTTCCAATACGCCTCAATAGCATGGCACAGAGCATCAAAACCTGTGCAAGCCGTAAGGTGTCTCGGCACTGTATAAGTCAGCTCCGGGTCAACCAACGCCACTGTGGGAAATAAGGAATCAGCCCCTATCGAGGCCTTGAGTTTTCGTTCACGATCAGACAGAACAGCGACTTTTGTCACCTCACTCGCCGTTCCTGCCGTTGTCGGCAAGGCAATCAGAGGCAAACTACTTTCAGGCAATGGCTCATGGTCAATCATGTATTTTTCTGTTTTGAGCATCGCCTTGCTGATACAAGCGGCTGTCTTGGCACAGTCCATCACGCTCCCGCCACCCAAAGCGACAACAAAATCACAACCGTTGTCACGTATCAATTGGGCACAGGCATCGCACTCCTTCACGTCAGGATTTGCTGAAACCTCACTGAACACAATCGTTCGAACATTCTCGCAGGCATCGATCAACTCTTTCACCGTACCCCTCTTTACAAAAGACGGAGATGTTACTATCAGTCCGCATTTTCCTCCCAACGCCTTTATCTCGTCTGTCAATTTCCACCTCTTTCCGTTGCCGAAAAGCACCCTCACTGGTTGTTTATATTCCCATTGCATACTCATTGAAATTAAAAATTATAAATATCTATGGTGATTATAATTATCGTTGCTAATTTAGTGCTTTATTTCCAATAATTCAAATTTTCTTCATTAAAAACTCAAATTCTTTCACTTACGACAGCCATATTAACAATTAAATCAAAACGAATAACGATATTCTTATAATGTTACGTTCCCTTTTATTTTGTATTTCTCTTAATTTACACTAATTTTGCAAAAGGTAATAATAATCCAAAACAGCAGGTAAGCCAAATGAAACATGGGCAACAACTTTGACATAAGGAAAGAGACATTATCGTCATCGGAGAAGGAATTTGAGAACGCCTTGCGACCTCTGCGCTTTAATGACTTTAGCGGTCAGAAGAAGGTGGTGGACAATCTTGAGGTGTTCGTCGAAGCCGCAAAATACCGTGGTGAGCCGCTCGACCATACCCTGCTGCACGGTCCTCCAGGATTGGGAAAGACAACGCTCAGCAATATCATAGCCAACGAGTTGGGAGTGGGCTTCAAACTGACCAGTGGGCCAGTGCTTGACAAACCTGGCGACCTTGCAGGCATATTGACAAGTTTAGAGACCAACGACGTACTTTTCATCGACGAGATACACCGTCTGTCGCCCGTGGTTGAGGAATACCTATACTCTGCAATGGAAGACTACCGCATCGACATAATGATAGACAAAGGTCCGTCAGCACGCTCTATACAGATAGACCTCAACCCATTCACGCTTATAGGAGCAACAACACGAAGCGGACTGCTCACCGCCCCTTTGCGTGCCCGTTTCGGCATAAACCTGCACCTTGAATACTATGAGCCAGAGACTTTGACCAAGATACTAAAACGTTCCGCACACATACTGAACGTTCCTATTGCCGATGATGCGGCAGAGGAGATTGCACGCAGAAGCAGGGGAACGCCTCGTATCGCCAACGCACTGTTGCGCCGTGTAAGGGATTTCGCACAGGTGAAGGGCACGGGGCGCATTGACACCGCTATTGCAAAAGTCGCGCTTACCGCACTGAACATCGACCAATATGGCCTTGACGAGATAGACAACAAGATATTGCTTACCATTATTGATAAGTTCCGTGGCGGGCCCGTAGGCATCACCACCATAGCAACAGCAATCGGAGAGGATGCGGGAACAGTAGAGGAAGTATATGAGCCCTTCCTGATAATGGAGGGGTTCATCAAGCGCACGCCACGCGGACGCATGGTCACGGAATTGGCATACAAGCACTTCGGGCGCAACCCTTATAATGGCAAGAGTAGCGAGCAAGATCTCTTTGGGTAACATGACAGAAAAGCATAAATCTACGACAATAATGAGAACAGGCATTTTCGTTGGCAGCTTCGATCCATTCACTATAGGACACTACTCGATAGTGCACCGCGCCCTACCCCTTTTCGACCGCATAGTGATTGGTGTGGGAGTGAATGAGCGCAAGAAATATATGTACAGCGCAGAGGAACGTGTTACGGCGATTAAGACATTATACAAAGAAGAACCGAAAATCGAGGTGAAGGCATTCGATGACCTCACAGCCGACTTCGCCCAGAGAGAGAATGCACTGTTTATAATAAAAGGCGTGCGTAGCGTGAAAGACTTCGAATACGAGCGGGAGCAGGCTGACATCAACAGGCAACTCTGTGGCATCGAAACAATACTGTTATATGCTGAGCCTCAATATGAAAGCGTTTCATCAAGTTTAGTGAGAGAACTTATTCATTTCGGGAAAAACGTGCAGGAGTTTCTCCCGAAATGAATTTTTCTATTTTCTATTTGCAAAGCGCCAGTGCATTGTTTTCGGCATTTTCCATGACTTGCCTTTCTCCTGGTCCTTTGTCATTAATACCACACAAGTGGAGAATTCCGTGGATAATTACGCGGTGCAGTTCCTCGTCATAGTCTTTACCAAACATCTCGGCATTGGAGCGCACCGTGTCAACACTGATTACAATATCACCGTTTATGATGTCGCCAGCATCATAATCAAAGGTTATTATGTCTGTATAATAGTCATGTCCTAAAAAATCACGGTTCACACCGAGTATTTTTTCGTCATTCACAAACATATACCCTATCTCGCCCACTTTCCGGCCATAAGAAGCCGCCACTTTCTTTATCCATGCCGTAGTCGCACGTTTCCTTATCTTAGGCATTCTCACACCCTCACTATTATACGTAATCATTATACCAACTCAACGCTAACGCAAATGTCAACCTTAAATCACCATAACCCCAACAAAACCCTCAGGCAAAAATAAATTTTTAATTTGTCAAAAGAGCTATTGCTTTTTTGACAATGTCGCTTGTCTCATTGATAATTTGGTAATACTCGTCCATGTCGAATAAGTCACGGGCAACAAGAGCCTTAAGCTGTATTGTGAGGTATGGTATGGTACGCTGCAGCTCCTCATCATCCTGTGGCTCTATGTCCATATTCTTCGCCTCCTCCACAATACCATCGATAAGAGCTTGTGGAACAGTGAAATCACTGTTGAACACATCAAATGTAGGATATGACTTTTTCAGTTGCTTGCGGTTGTCATCGCTGTACTTTATAGTAGCGTTTATTATCAAGCCTTTGGCAGAAATCAGCCGGTGAAACTTGGTATATTGCAATGTGTCAAGAGGCACAAACTCGTCAGGCATTATTCCGCCACCGCCATACACTGCACGGTGCTCACGGAGAGTATAATATCTAAGTGAATCAACAAAATGGATGCTGTCAACGTTGGTGAGTTCACCATTCTTAAACCGGTTGTCAAAATCCTTCTGATAGTCCTCCTTGTCTCCCTTTACATAAGGTTTCTGTATGCAACGCCCGGAAGGTGTATAGTAATGCGACACCGTAAGCCGTATCTCCGACCCATCAGGCAGTTCGATAGGCCTCTGTACGAGCCCTTTTCCGAATGTGCGCCTGCCGATTACGATGCCACGGTCCTGATCCTGTATCGCTCCGCTAACTATCTCCGCTGCCGATGCCGTATATTCATTTACGAGGACAAATACACGTCCTGTCTGGAAAGAGCCATTCCCCTTGGCAGTGTATTCCATTCGCTTTACGCTTCGCCCCTCAGTATATACTATAAGGTCGTTTTTCGGCAAAAACTCATTGGCGATGTCAACCGCTGCCTGAAGATAGCCGCCACCATTGCCCTGAAGGTCAAGCACCAAGTCAGTCATGCCCTGTTTCTGCAGTTTCGCGAGACCTTTCATAAACTCATCAAACGTATTTTCACCGAAGCTGTCGATCTTTATATAACCCACACCAGGACGTAGCATATAGACTGCATCAATGGTGTTGACGGGGATAACGTCACGTTTTACTGTGAAATTAGTTATCCCTTCCACTCCACGGCGCACGATACCAAGCTCCACTTTCGTACCCTTCGGACCGCGAAGACGTTTCATCATCTCCTCTTTCGACATCTTGACACCAGCTATCGCCGTGTCGTTGACTGACACTATGCGGTCGCCGGCAAGGATGCCGACTTTTTCAGAAGGGCCATTGGAAACGGGCTGTATTACAACAAGAGTATCCTCAACCACGTTAAACTGAACCCCGATACCATCAAAATTGCCCTGTAACGACTCGCTCATCGCCTTCACCTCATCGGCAGTGAAATAAGACGAGTGAGGATCAAGTTTTCCTATCATCCCACGTATGCCGTCCTCGACAAGTATCTTCTCGTCAACAGAGTCAACATACATATTGTTTATCGCCAACTCCGCAATCTGCAATTTGCGCAACGGGCTGTCAGCCGAGAAATTGAGAGTAATCTGCGCATTTGCGGAAATTGCAAAGAATAATAGAAGAAGAAAGAAAAGTCCTCTCCAACTATACCCTATGAGGGAGAAAGAAGCCCCCCTAAATCCCCCCGTAAAGGTGGACTTTGTATAGCATCTGTAAAAAAATATTTTTGTTCTCATTATAACATTTAACTTGAATGAAATTACACTCGGAACCTGTCCATATCGAACTCTTAATTTTTGCCTCTTAACTATCCTCTTCCGCCCTGTCTTCCTCGATGACGAGGTTATCGATGATGAAATTCTGGCGCTCAGGGGTGTTTTTACCCATGTAGTACTCTAATAGTTTCTGCACCTGGTCGGTCTTGTGCAGCGTAACCTGTTCGAGGCGTATGTCAGGACCGATAAAATGTGAGAACTCATCTGGGCTTATCTCGCCAAGACCCTTGAAACGCGTTATCTCAGGATCGGGTCCAAGCTCCTCGATTGCTTTGGCGCGCTCCTCGTCACTATAGCAATAGCGGGTGATGAAGTCGCCCTTCCTACCCTTGCCGCTTTCCTTCTGTTTTTTGTCGTGTATCTTCGTGATTCTGTTTCTCACACGGAAAAGAGGAGTCTGCAATACATACACATGACCTTTCTTGATGAGATCTGGGAAAAACTGCAGAAAGAATGTTATTATGAGCAGACGGATGTGCATACCGTCAACATCCGCATCGGTCGCCACAATCACCTTGTTATAGCGCAACGTGTCGATACCCTCCTCTATGTCGAGTGCTGCCTGGAGCAGGTTGAACTCCTCATTCTCATAGACTACCTTCTTAGTCAGACCGAATGAGTTGAGAGGCTTGCCACGAAGTGAGAACACCGCCTGTGTGTTCACATCACGGCTCTTTGTAATGCTGCCACTCGCCGAATCGCCCTCCGTAATGAAGATACAGCTCTCCTCCTTGCGGTTGTCCTTCACATCACTGTAATGTATGCGGCAGTCGCGCAATTTCTTGTTGTGCAGGTTGGCTTTCTTGGCACGCTCACGGGCGAGTTTCGTTACCCCCGCCATCTCCTTACGCTCCTTTTCGCTCGCCTGTATCTTCTGCAGCATCACCTCAGCCACATCAGAGTTCTTGTGCAAAAAATTGTCAACCTCATTTTTTATGAAATCCCCCACATACTTGTTCACGCTGATGCCGTTTGGCGACATGGTGAGAGAGCCGAGCTTTATCTTTGTCTGGCTCTCGAACATGGGCTCCTCCACGTTCACCGCTATTGCGGCGACGATGCCGTTACGGATATCTGTATATTCGAAATTCTTTCCGAAGAAGTCTTTTATAGTGCGTGCTATATGCTCCTTGAATGCGCTCTGGTGAGTGCCGCCCTGCGTGGTATGCTGGCCATTGACGAAAGAATGATACTCCTCGCCATACTGATTGGTATGTGTGAAAGCAATCTCGATGTCCTCGCCCTTGAGATGTATTATAGGGTACATACCATCGGTCGTCATAGTGTCATTGAGCAGGTCTTTCAGCCCATTGCGGCTTAAAATCCTCCTGCCGTTGTACATTATGGTAAGTCCCGTATTGAGATAAGTATAGTTTCTGAGCATCGTCTCCACAAAATCGTGGTGGAACGCATAGTTTTTGAACAACGTATCATCGGGTTCAAAATAGATGTACGTGCCCATCTCATCCTGTGTCTTCTCAGTGGTATCCCCCATCATCACCCCCCTCTCAAACTTAACCGAGCGCACCATACCGTCACGGAAAGAACGGACCTCGAAATGAGAACTTAGAGCGTTTACAGCCTTCACACCCACACCATTCAGTCCGACACTCTTCTTGAACGCCTTGGAATCGTACTTGCCACCCGTGTTGAGCACACTGACAGCCTCAACGAGCTTCCCTTGTGGAATACCCCTGCCATAGTCGCGCACCGAAACACGTAATTCATCATCGATATCCACCTCAATCCTCTTTCCTGCGTTCATCTTGAACTCATCGATGGAGTTGTCGATCACCTCCTTCAAGAGGACATAAATGCCGTCCTCTGGCATGGAGCCGTCACCGAGACGACCAATGTACATACCAGGGCGGGTACGCACATGCTCCATATCCGATAAGTGCCTGATATTCTCGTCGGTATATTCAGTCTGAGGCTCTAAAGCCGAATTATCAAATTTTATGTCTTGTTCGGACATATTCCGTCATCTTTCTTTTTCTGACATACAGGTCAACATTTCTTACAATTTCTTCTTATAGCACCTTCTGCGCTTGTGGAGTCTCGGATTGAGATACTGCCATTGACTCTGCACATGCTCATTGACCTCCATTTCCACCTGGCTCTCGCCCCACTCGAAACCATATTCTATGTAGCGTGGGATAAGGTCGTCAAACAGCAGGGCATTGGCTCCCTTGGCACGGTATTCCGGGAGAACAGCAATGAGCAAGAGGTCAACCCCCTTAGTCTTGTGAGCCTTCAACGCTCTTAGGATATGCCACCATCCGAAAGGTAGCAGCCTTCCACGTCGGCATTTCTGCAATGCCACTGACAGCGACGGTATCGTAATGCCCATGGCTATTGGTTTCTTGTCAGCGTTCCAATCCTCGATAACCGTCACCAAACTAAGATCGGCAAGTGGGAAATACATATTTATATATTGATCAATCTGCCTGTCGGAAAGTTCTGAATAACCATAGAGGTCTTTAAAGCAAGTGTTTATCAGGTCGAACATTATCTTGCCATAGCCTCCCTCAAACACATCTTTTTTGGTGAGTTTCTTCACATGCAGGTTATAGCGTTTCCTTATCATTTCGGCGAGTTTGGTGTATTTCTCAGGCACACTTGGAGGATTTTTCATGAAAAACTCCACATAGTCGTTGTCCTTCTCGAAACCACCTATCTTCTCAACATGCACCGGATAGTATGGATAATTGTATATCGTGGGCATCGTACCGAGTTCATCGAAACCCCAAGTCAACATCCCCTCTGGATCCATATCAGTAAAGCCGAGCGGACCGATCATCTCATTCATCCCTTTCTGTCTCCCATAGTCCTCCACCGCCTTGAACAGGGCACGCGACACATCAATGTCATCGATAAAGTCAATCCAGCCGAAACGCACACTCTTGCGCCCCCACTTCTCGTTGGCACGGTGGTTGATGATAGCGGCCACACGCCCCACTATCTTTCCATTATCGTCAAAAGCCAAGAAATATTCTGCCTCGCAAAACTCAAAAGCGGCGTTCTTGTCTTTTCTCAGAGTGTTCATCTCATCGCTGAAAAGGTTGGGTACATCGTATTTGCTGCCCTTGTAAAGATCATAGTGGAAGTCGATGAACTTCCGAAGGTCTTTCTTACTCTCTACTATTTTTATTTTAACAGATGGCATTATTTGTTTAATAAAAACACTTTTGTTTTTGGGGATAAATTCCAACTTAACTTGCAAAGTTATGATTTTTGCGGCAATTAAAAAAATAAATTTTCGGAAAACAAGAAAAATCGAAAAAAGATATAACTTTGCAGAGAAATAAAAAACACACATATCATGAAAGTATCTTATATCATAATCATTATCCTTGTGGTGGCAGTAATCGCACTATGTATCTGCCTCGCCAAGTCATGTGGCAACAAGGTGGAAAGTAATTCAGAAGAAATAGTCCTCTCCAACATCGCCTCCCGCACGAGCATACGCTCATACGAGGACAAGGCTGTTGAGAAAGACAAGGTTGACAAACTGCTCAAGGCTGGCATGGCGGCGCCGTCAGCGGCCAACAAACAACCATGGCATTTCATCGTGGTTGACGACAAGGCACAGTTGAAAGCAATCGCAAAGGCTACGCCAAACGCACGCATGGCCGCAGAAGCTCCTCTTGCTATCGTGGTGTGCGGGGATATGGACAAGGCTTTCGAAGGCACTGCTCGTGGTTTCTGGGTACAAGATGCATCTGCCGCGACTGAGAACATACTGTTGGCAGCCAATGGCATGGGACTTGGTGCGGTGTGGACAGGCACCTATCCCGACAAGGAGCGTTGCGAGGCGGTCCAGAAAGTGTTGCAGCTCCCTGACAACATAATTCCTCTCAACACGATAGTGATAGGCTACCCTGCTGAGTCTCCTGAGCCGAAACAGAAGTTCAACGAAGCAAATATATCATACAATATGTACGGACAGAACAAAGACGCGAGCGTTGCAACGCAACAGGAAACAGTGGGAAATCCGACATTCAGTGAATTTGACATCAAGAGCAACATCAATGTGAATCCATTCAATTTCTTCGAGGGCGCAGGTGTTATCCTCTCTGCCGGCGACAAGACAGCAAGCAATGCCATGACGATCGGCTGGGGCGGTATGGGTACTCTTTGGGGACGCAACGTGGTAACCGTTTACGTTGCTCCGGGCCGTTACACTCACGAATTTATGGAAAAGCACAACTATTTCACAGTAATGACGTTCAAGGACAAGAAAGTGATGGAATACATGGGCAGCCACACAGGGCGCGATGGCGATAAGGCGAAAGCATTAGGTCTGCACACGCTATACACCGAGAACGGAACGCCATATTATGAGGAGGCCGACATGGTTATAGAGTGCCGTATGCTGTACGGCATGCCATTCGACACGGCAGGTTTCCGCAACGCCATTCCAAAGGATTTCTACGAGAAACGCGCCGATGCAGGAATACACTCTATCTATATCGGGGAAGTTGTAAAGGCAATAAAGAAATAAAAAAGCACCCTGAATTTTTTGAAACACCAACTAATGATATTTTAAAAACTGTGGAAGAAAGAGGAATTACTCTTTCTTCCACAGTTTTGTCATATCCTCAAGCGTCTTGCCCTTTGTCTCAGGCACGAGTCTCCATACAAATACTGCTGCAAGTACGCAGATAATACCGTACAGACCGTAGGTGAACCAGTGTCCGAAGTTGGCATCGCCATTCAACTGCATATTGAACATCGGCACGAAAGAAGCACTTACTATCCAGTTGAATATCCACTGGAAGGCCACTGCTATCGCTACACCCACACCACGGATGGTATTCGGGAAAATCTCTGATATGAGCACCCAGCATATCGGTCCCCATGACATCATGAACGATGCACTGTAAACCATTATGCTTATCATCGTAATGATTTCCAACCCTGCTGTTCCAAATGTCACGGCAACACCGAAAGCCCCCACTGCCATACCTATAGAACCAGTTATAAGTAGCGGCTTGCGCCCCCATTTCTCCACTGTGAACACTGCAACGAGAGTGAACAATATGTTGACGATACCCATGATGACGGTCTGTACCATTGGGTTCTCCATTCCCATATCACCGAATATACGAGGAGCGTAATATAGTACGGCATTGATGCCGACAGCCTGCTGGAACACGCTAAGCATGATACCAACGAATATAACGAGTACACCGTATGTGAATATCTTCTCCGTTTTTTCAGTAACGGTATTCTTGATCTCGTCGAGGATTTTCTGACCTTCTTTGAAACCGTTGATTTTCTGAAGAATGGCAAGAGCCTTACTGTCTTGCCCTGCCATAACGAGGTAACGCGGCGTTTCCGGTACGAAGCAAATCAATATTGAGAACAGGCCAGCCGGCACTGCCTCACTTCCGAACATGTAACGCCAACCAGTGGCTATTGTCCAAGGGTCGCTTTCCGGCAATACCCTGTTTACGCCTTGCCCTATCGCCTCCATTATCGGGTTAGTATGGTCGCCCATGATACAGAAATTGACCATATAAACCACCAACTGACCGAATATAATTGCAAACTGGTTCCAAGAGACCAATGTACCGCGAATATTTGATGGCGCCACCTCGGCGATATACATGGGGCATAGTGCCGAGGCAAGTCCTACGCCGATACCACCAATCACACGATATATATTAAATGTGATGAGCAAGGAATAGGTCGGCACACCATGCTCAAATATCAGGAACTCAGGGTTCATAGAGCCCAACGCTGATATGAAGAACAATATTCCAGCAAGTATCAATGACTTCTTGCGGCCGAGGTTGGTTGCCAAGAAGCCGGAAATACCACTTCCTATGATACATCCTATTAATGCGCTTGCACACGTGAAACCGTGTATTCCGTCGGTGTATGAGAAATCCCCCGCACCTGTAAAGAAAGCCTGTAAACCCTTTTCGGCACCTGAAATCACTGCCGTGTCATACCCGAAGAGTAAGCCTCCCAGCACGGCTACCAACACGATAGAAAATAAATAGGCCCTGCTGCCTGTCTGATTTTGTCCCATGGCTTGTTCAGATTTTTACTGTTAATCTTTTACTACTTTAATTCTTAAAAAATAATTTGCAAATATAACAATAATTAATGACAAAATCAAAGTAAGTTTTGATTTTATTTTGTCTTGCGCCTATTTTGAAGTATCTTTGCATAAGATTTAGCTGCACTCGGGAATATGAAAGCGAGATTTCATTCCTCTCGTTTGCAAAATCTTTGCATAAGATTTAGCTGCACTCGGGAATATGAAAGCGAGATTTCATTCCT
>JAJPZD010000102.1:0-3055 GCA_021204605.1 Prevotella sp. | reverse complement strand
CTCGTTTGCAAAATCTTTGCAAATCAAAGAGAGAAATGAAGTTTGAGGAGGTTATCGGGCAGGAAGAGGTGAAAGAGCGGCTGTTGCAGATGGTTCACTCTGGCAAGCTGCCTCATGCGTTGCTGTTTTGCGGTCCTGAAGGGAGCGGCAAGATGGCATTGGCATTGGCATTCGCCTCTTATCTGTTGTGCAAGGAGCATGACGACAAGGATTGTTGTGGAAAATGCATGCAGTGTCGCATGCTTGCAAAGTGGGCACATCCTGACCTGCATTTCTCCTATCCCGTGATACGCCCCAAAGGAACGAGCTCTGCCCATCAGATGACGAGTGATGACTTTGCCAGAGAATGGCAGAAGTTGCTTTCTGAGGGTCCATATTTCACAATGGACAGGTGGCTTAAGGAGATGAGGGCGGAAAACCAGCAGGCACAGATAGGAGTGGGCGACAGCAATGACCTTATTAGGAAATTAGCCTTCAAGCCAAGTCAGGGTTATTACAAGATTTGTGTCATCTGGCTGGCAGAGCGCATGAACGAGGAATGTGCCAACAAGTTGCTTAAGTCAATAGAGGAACCGCCAGAGGGTACGGTATTCCTTATGGTGAGTGAGGAGCCTGAAAGACTTCTTGAAACCATAAAGAGCCGCACGCAGCGCATAGACATCCCGCCAATAAGTCAGGGAATCATAGAAAAGGCATTGGTGGAACGGCGTGGAATAGATGCGGTTGCCGCGACAAGAATATCCCGTGCAGCCAACGGCAGTTGGCTGAATGCTCTTGAGGAGCTGGACTCTGACAGCGAGAAACGGCAGTTTTTCGATATGTTCACCACACTTATGAGAAAAGCGTATATGTGTGATGTCAGGGATTTGAAGAAATGGAGCGAGACGATCCATTCTTACGGCCGGGAGAAACAGAAGCGCATGCTCATTTATTTCATGCACCTTGTACGTGAGAATTTCATGTTCAATTTCCACGAATATGAGCTCAACTATATGACTCAAGACGAGGAAAACTTCGCAAAAAATTTTGCTCCATTCATCAATGAGGCTAATGTTGTGGAGATCTCACGCATGATGAACGTCGCCATCAGGGACATAGCTCAGAATGCCAACGCAAAGATTGTGTTTTTCCACTTGGCAGTGCAGATGATGAGCAAGTTAAGAATTAAGAATTAAGAATTAAGATATGGACTACAAGAATAAGAAGATAGTATATAATGGCTGTGACCACGGGCTGTGCATCAGGGGTTGTGGGCGGCAAAACTGCCAGTTGAACACTTTCGACTGGTTGGCAGACGTGCCAGGCAATGCCAAGAGCACTGACCTTGTGGAGGTGCAGTTCAAGAATACCCGTAAGGGTTATTATCACAATGTAAACAACATAGACCTTAGAAAGGGGGACATTGTGGCTGTGGAGGCAAATCCCGGTCATGACATCGGCGTTGTGACGCTCACGGGAAAACTCGTGGAGCTGCAGATACGAAAGGCGAACCTGAAATCAGAGGATGACATACGCCGTATCTACCGCATTGCCAAACCTGCTGACATTGAAAAATACGAAGATGCGAAAAGTCGTGAACATTCCACAATGATCCAGAGCCGGCAGATTGCCAAAGACCTTAACCTGCAGATGAAAATCGGCGATGTGGAATATCAGGGCGACGGCAATAAGGCCATCTTCTATTACATCGCCGACGAGCGAGTTGACTTCCGACAGTTGATAAAAGTGCTTGCCGAGACCTTTCATGTGCGCATCGAGATGAAGCAGATTGGTGCAAGACAAGAGGCAGGACGTATAGGCGGTACCGGACCCTGCGGCAGAGAACTATGCTGTGCCACATGGATGAAGAATTTCGTCTCTGTGAATACCGGTGCGGCACGCTTTCAGGACATCTCTCTGAACCCGCAGAAGCTCGCCGGTATGTGTGCAAAACTGAAGTGTTGCCTTAATTATGAGGTTGACGACTATATCGAGGCCGGCAAGAGATTGCCGAGCAAGGAGATTGCTCTTAGCACACAGGAAAGCGATTACTACTATTTCAAGGCAGATATTCTATTTGGTTTAGTATCATATTCCACCGACAAGAAAATTCCCGCCAATATCGAGATTATACCGGCAAGCCGGGCATTGGAGATTATCGACATGAACAAGCGAGGCATTAAGCCTCAGTCCTTGCAGGAGGATGGGAAAGTGAAATCCGATGACAAGTCTGTTGACCTGCTTGCCAACGAGAGCATCACAAGATTCGACAAGAGTAAGAAAAAGAAAACCAAGCTGCGTAACGGCAAACAGGCTGTTGAGAAAGTAAAGGCTAAGGAGGCTGACAGCAAGGTGAAATCTCATGCAAAGGAAAGTAAAAAAGCGGATTAAGCGTAAGTTGGATGAATGTGTCTATACGTTCCTTTTTCATTATATGTGCGGCTCTCGCCATTGAGGGCTTGTTGTCCTCCTGCGACGAAAGCACCGTTTATGATAGTTATACCCATACTTCAGTAAGCGGGTGGGAGAAGAACGAACAGCTATGTTTTGACATCCCTCATGCGGAAAAAACTGGTACATACAGCATAGGAATAGGCCTGCGTGCCACAGATGCATTCCCTTTCACCAATTTAAGTCTTGTCATTGAACAGAAGATATTACCATCAGGAAAGACGATTACCGACACTCTCAACTGTGCCTTGACGGATGTCAACGGCAACATACTCGGCAAAGGCGTGGGCTGCTATCAGTATGACTTTTCTTTGAAGGACATACACCTTAACAAAAACGACTCCCTGCACATCGTCATACGCCATGCAATGAAACGTGACATTTTGCCCGGCGTATCTGACATTGGGTTGAAGCTGTCAAGACGGTAGCTGCATTTTTAACAATTAAAAGAATGTGTTAAGGAAAATACACTATAAAAAAGCGGCTTTCTCGATATTTTTCATTTACTTTGCTGAAAATTACGGAATAATCCGTGTAGTTAACGAACAATATGTCTGATTAATAAAAAAGGTAAGATTATGACGAAAAAGAATGAAGTTTACCGCTGTCCGGTATGCGGAAACAT
>JAJPZD010000028.1 GCA_021204605.1 Prevotella sp. | reverse complement strand
TCTGTTGTTTTTTTTATTCAGTTTTCTGTTAGACTTATTTTTTTCTTTTTTGGAATTTTTTGTTTTTTGGTAATTTTTGGTTTTCTGCTAATTGTGGGTTTCCTCTAATTGTGGGTTTCCTCTAATTGTGGGCTTCCTCTATGGGGAACGCCTGGCGGGTGGCACGTGGATGTATTTGTTCGTCCTAAGTGGCGAGTGGACAGAAAAATTACCTACGGTTATTTTGTTTAATAGATTTTGTTGCGGAAGCGCGTTGTCTTTTTGTTTGTCTTTCAAGTATTTTAGCGTAAGCAATAGGACTAATATCAGGTTCTTTTGAGAAACCAGACAAAATGTGCAATAAATTCAGACACTGTTTCATATTTAAGTTCTAACCGTAATACCCCTGTTTCTTAGAAAAGAAAAATATAAATAGTTGATTTTTAATTAGAAATTGTTAAATTTGCAGTCATGAAAGATTAAAGATGAGGTAAAAGGCGTTTTTATGCAGAAGATACTTATTGTTGAGGACGAGAAAAGGGTGGCAGATTTGCTGAAATACGGTTTGGAGGAGAACGGTTTCCAGACATTTGTGGCATACGATGGAGCGATGGGGCTGCGTCTGTTCCAGTCGAATGACTTCCAGTTGGTTATTTCAGATATAATACTTCCCAAGCTCGACGGATTTGAGTTATGCAAGGAGATACGCAAAGCGAACAAGAACATCCCGATATTGATACTCACGGCATTGGGGTCCACTGATGACAAGCTTGATGGATTTGATGCTGGAGCTGACGACTATATGGTGAAGCCGTTTGATTTCCGTGAGCTGATAGCGAGGGTGAGGGTGTTGCTTAAGAGGAATGCGGAGACGGCTGAGAAGACGCTAGAGCAACTGTCGTATGCTGACTTAAACATAAACTTGAGTCTTAGGGAGGTAAAACGCTCTGGTACAGTGATTAAGTTGTCTCCAAAGGAGTACAACCTTTTATTGTATATGGTGGAGAATGCCGAGAAGGTGATAAGCAGGATTGACATCGCCGAGAAGGTGTGGAACACGCATTTTGACACCGGCACCAATTTCATAGACGTGTATATCAACTATCTGCGCAAGAAGATAGACAAGAATTTCGATGTAAAACTCATACACACAAAGCCTGGTGTGGGTTTCTTTTTCAGTGACAAGCTATGACGGATCTTGAATAACAAGCTATGACGATAAAGACGAAACTCACACTGAAAAACACGTGCGTCACGGCAGTAGTATTCTTGTTGTGCATGGTGATGATATATTTTGTCAGCGACCACACGCGCAGCAGTGCTTTTTTATACGATCTTAGAAGCCAGGCCGTTACGAAGGCCAATCTGTATCTTCAGAATCAGGTAGATGCCGCCACAATGCGTTCCATATTGCTGAAAAACAAGAATTTCATCAATGAGGTGGAGGTTGCCATATATACAACGGACTTCAAGCTCCTTTATCATGATGCTGTGGATAACGACATTGTAAAGGAAGACCAGAAGATGATAGACGAGATAATGCGGAAGAATGAGATAACGTTCAGTGTCGGGCAATATGAGGGTATCGGCATTAGATACAATTTCAAGGGTACAGACTATATTGTTACCGCCGCAGCATACGACAGTTACGGCAAGAACAACCAGAGAGAGCTGCTCAAGGATTTGTGCATACTGTTTGTAATCGGACTGACATTGCTGTTCATAGCGTGCTATTTTCTTGCCCGTTCCTCGATGAAGCCGATATGCGAGATTGTGAAGGAGGCAAATGCCATCAATGCAAACGAGATAGGTCAGAGGTTGCCGGTGCAGAACGAGCGGGACGAGCTTGGAGAGCTTGCTATTGCGTTCAACGATCTCTTGGAGCGTTTGGAGCAGTCGTTCACGTCTCAGAAGAATTTCGTGGGCAATGTCTCACATGAGTTGCGCACTCCGCTTGCCGCATTAACAGCCGAGCTCGACTTATCGCTGTCGAAGCAAAGGACAGTGGAACAATACCGCAACGCCATGCAGAATGCCCTTCAGGATGCTCGCAGGATGACGAAACTTATTGATGGTCTGCTCAACCTTGCAAAGGCAGACTACCAGAAAGAGCAGATAAAGATGGAGGCGATAAGGCTTGATGAGCTGCTTATCGATGCGCGTGAGATGATTTTACGAGGACATCCCCATTATCATATAGACATTCTTTTCGAGCAGGATGCGGCGGAGGATGACCGTCTGATTAGCGTTAACGGCAATGTGTATCTTCTTACCATCGCATTTACCAATCTAATAGAGAACAACTGCAAATACTCAGCAGACAACACCTCTTTCGTACAGATTTCATATTGGGACAGGTGGACTATAGTGCGCATGTCGGATGATGGTATAGGAATGTCGGAGACAGACAAGCAAAATCTATTCACATTGTTTTACAGGGGAGAGCAGGAGCGCGAGGTTGAGGGACATGGTATCGGCATGGCATTGTCGCATAAGATCATATCGTTGCATCATGGAGATATTGCGGTACATTCAGAACAGGGAAAGGGCACAACGTTTGTAGTGGAATTGCCACATATATGATTTTAAGAGGTCTCAATAAATTGTGTCCCTACATATAATTATCCCTCAATTTCGGAGAGCTCCAACCAACGGAGCTCTTTTTCGTCTAATTTCTCTTTCACGACAGGCAGGCGGCGGCTCTTTTCGGTGAGTTGGTCAACGGGAAGCGTGCCGCTGCACAGTTGTTCTTCGAGGAGTTTTTGTTCTGTTTCCAAAGCAGCAATATCCTTTTCCAACTGAGCGAGTTCTGTTTTTTCCTTGAACGTCAGTTTTCTTTTCTCCTGGTGAGCTCTTTCCCTCGGTTTTGTTTCCTTTTTCTCATCGGTCTTGACATCATTCTTGCTTTCAAGGGAAAGCCATTCACGGTATTGGGTGTAGTTGCCGGGGAAGTCGTTCACCACGCCGTTGCCTTTGAACACGAGGAGGTGGTCAACCACCTTATCCATGAAATACCTGTCGTGGCTCACCACGATGACGCAGCCTGGGAAGTCGGCAAGGTATTCTTCGAACACCTGCAATGTCTGGATGTCAAGGTCGTTTGTCGGTTCGTCGAGGACGAGGAAATTCGGGTTTTTCATCAGAACAGAGCAAAGGTAGAGTTTTCTTTTCTCACCCCCGCTCAACTTATAAACATAGTTGAACTGCTGTTCACGAGTGAACATGAAGAACTGCAGGAACTGTGTAGCCGAGAGGTGCTTACCGCCGCCCATGTCGATATATTCAGCTATGTCGGTGATTACATCGATTACCTTTTTCTGCTCGTCGAAAGAGATACCTTCCTGTGAGAAATATCCGAATCTGACAGTGGAGCCGATGTCGAAACGTCCACTGTCGATTTTCTCTATTCCCAACAGCATTTTTATGAATGTTGACTTGCCCGTGCCGTTGTTGCCCACGATACCCATTTTCTCATAGCGTGCGAAATTGTAGTAGAAATCCTTAAGAATGATGTTGCTGTCGGAGAATTTTTTTGAGATATACTGACATTCGAAGATTTTGCTGCCGATGTAGAGGTTTCTTGATTTGAGTCGTATCTGCCTGTCCTCTATGCGCTGCTTAGCCCTTTTCTGGAGTTCAAAGAAGGCATCCTCACGGTAGCGTGCCTTGTGTCCGCGTGCCTGCGGCATGCGTCTCATCCATTCCAATTCCCTGCGGTACAGGTTGTTGGCGCGCAAGATTTCCGCTCTGGTGTTGTCAATGCGTTCCTGTCGTTTCTCTAAGTAATAACTGTAGTTGCCGCGATAGGTATATAGTTGTTTGTTGTCCAATTCGATGATGATGTTGCACACGCGGTCGAGGAAGAACCTGTCGTGAGTAACCATTAGCAGAGTTTTGTTGCCACGTGACAGGAAGCCCTCAAGCCACACTATCATGTCAAGGTCGAGATGGTTGGTAGGTTCATCGAGGATAAGGAAATCAGGCACAGTGAGGAGGACGTTGGCAAGAGCCACACGGCGTTGCTGTCCGCCGCTAAGTTCTCCCATGGGCTGGTTAAGGTTGGTGATTTTCAGTTGAGTGAGTATCTGTTTTGCTTTTAGTATTCGCTCCTCGTTGCCTTTGTGGTTGAAGCAGGCATCGAGGACAGATTCTTCGGGGCTGAACAATGGTGTCTGTTCGAGGTAACCTATTGTCAGGTCGCGGCGGAAAGTGATTTTACCGTTGTCGTAACCCTCCTTGCCTGTGATTATCGACAGCAGGGTTGACTTGCCTGTGCCGTTTTTAGCCACAAGTCCCACTTTCTGTCGTTCGGCAATACAGAATGAGATGTTCTCAAACAATAGCGTAGCGCCGAAAGATTTAGTAAGGTTCTGTATGTCAAGATAAGGTTGGAGGGTTGGCATTATAAATTTTCTTTCAATGACTTGTTGATGCTGTCGATATAGTTGAGGATTTCATCTCTGCCGGCCTTGCTGACACAACTTGAGACGAAGTGAGGCGGCAGTTCCTCCCACGTTTCATGGAGTTTTTCCATATAAGCATCAACCGACTGCTTGGCTTTCAATGCGCTTAGTTTATCAGCCTTTGTGAACACGATAGAGAAGGGCACGCTGCTTTTTCCGAGCCAGTCGATAAAGTCGAGGTCGATTTTCAACGGAGCATGTCGAATGTCGATAAGCACGAACACGTTTACGAGTTGTTCACGTTGCAGGATATAAGAGTTTATCATCTGTTCCAATTTCTGCTGTACTGTCTTAGAGCGTTTTGCAAAGCCATAGCCTGGGAGGTCAACGAGATACCACTCGTTGTTGATTATGAAATGGTTTATCAGCAGTGTTTTGCCGGGAGTGGCGGATGTCTTTGCCAGGCCCTTGTGGTTGCACAGCATATTGATAAGGCTCGACTTACCCACGTTGCTGCGTCCGATGAAGGCATATTCAGCCTTAGTGTCATTGGGGCACTGCATTGCCGTAGGACTGCTGATTACAAATTCCGACTTTTTGATTTCCATGTTTTCAGTTTTTGTGCAAAAGTACAAATATTTTCCTGAAAACGGTTTTTCTTTGTGATAAGAAGTGATTGGAAAGGGCATTTAGTGGTTGATACATAATTATTAAGACATGAAGACACGAGAATATAGGCTATGGAAAGAAAGCGTTTACCTCTATTTCTACGGAGGGAATCTCGGCAGGACTTGGCACGACGGAGCTACGGTCGGAGAGTGTGCCCTGTCTCAGAATAATGCGAAATGCTTCGTAAAATAAGTGTCTCAAGTTTCGCAAGTTGTCAGCAAGCGTATTTTCCAGTTTTCCACAATGTGACTGCCAATAATTCATGCAAACATACGCCCCGTTGTGGCGTGCGGACAGAATAAATTACTTTCAGTGATTTAACTCCGTTGATTTTTTCTCGCCTCAACATAACTCGAACAAGTTCGGTTCTGCTTTCGGCTTACGAAAAAATTCTCTCACGCTCAACATAGCTCAAGCGAGCTTGGCTCTGTATTCGCTCAATCGGAACA
>JAJPZD010000276.1 GCA_021204605.1 Prevotella sp. | reverse complement strand
AGAAAAAGGACTGGCAAGCCCTATCCTGTCAGTCCTTTATCCACAATTATTTAATAATTTCTTTTGTCGTCTTTATCGTGCCATCGGACATCTTGCGAACAACAATATTCATGCCCCTCTGCGGCTGCGACAACTTCATACCCGACGGTGTATAATAGTTTACACCAACCGTCCTGGCATCACTGCTGATAATCTGACCGATACCTGCATCTACAACTACGCCCTTTCCTTCAACCACGTTCAATGTTGGCCCAGCGTATGTGCTGACTTGTTCCTTAACATCAGCTACAGCATAGCCATCAAGGGTGTAATAGTCGGAAGGAACAAAGTAAGCGTTACTACCACTGCACACCTGATAGTCTTTAGCATTATTACCAGATATATTGGTGTAGTAACAGCCAGTAATTGTCATATTATAATCTTTATATCCACTGATCGTTGCATAGTTCTTATAACAGTTCTTTACACCAATGAATGAGCACCTGTCTGCATAAATGTTACTCATATAACCGGTTCCTATGCAATAATTATTGCCTGTACAAGTATAGAGGCAGTTGAGAAGATGCACTTTACCGAAACGCACTCTCGGCATTCTCTCCATACAACCTGAGTCCCACCAACAACTGTAACATGTGATGTTAAGATGTCCAGAATCCTCTGAACCATTGCTATCGCCATTACCCCAAAGGCATGGGAAACGGTGCTCTCCACCGCCACTGTCGCCTGTATATCCTTCGAGCAAAGGTTCCAACAAATAGCGAAAACGGCACCATGTGACGCAGATATTATCAGAGCCGTGGTTAATTTCAAGACATCCGTCAGTGGCATCCTGGAAATCACAGTGGTCAATCCAAATATACGAACAAGAACGTAAATCCAGATTGTCGTAGCCTTCAATGTCATACGCTCCAGAACCCTTGAATGTTACGTTACGGAAAATCAAATTACTGCAATTCTTGCAATAAAATAATCCGCTCTCACTTGGTTTCATACCTACGTACCGGGTATTGTTTACAAGAGCAGAGCCAGGAAGACCATAGACAGTCTTGTTCTTCACACTACTAAGAGTGATGTATCCGGTAAATACGATTGTGTCTTTGATGAAGATTGTTTTCTTGCCAGTACCTGACAGGGCAGATTTAAGTCCAGCCAATGTAGTTACCGTTACAGGATTTTCATCCTCACTTCCGGTAATGGTACCATCGACAGTTCCCCACCCTACCGGCTCATTATAGTCGTACTCCGACATCTGTGCCATGCCGGGAACAGCAAACGCCAAAGTAGCAATGGCGCATAATAAAGTAGTTTTAGAGATTCGCATAGTAGTATATATTATTTTATTTATTGCCATAAAAAACTCTCTTTGATATTGATTAAACTGACAATCGCATTTTTTGGACTTGCAAATTTAGTGAAAATATAAATACGCCAAAACAAAAACTCGAAATTTATAAAATTTATTAGTGTTAATGGCGTTTTTAAGAAACATAATTTGCTGCTTTAACAAAAAGAACCAAAAAGCACTGCATTTCTTTGCGGTTAACCATAATTGCCGTAACTTTGCAGCTAATATCAAATACACGACTATAATGGCATATTTATTCACATCTGAATCAGTATCGGAGGGGCATCCTGACAAGGTGGCCGACCAAATTTCCGATGCGATATTAGACCAGTTTTTAGCATACGACGACAAGGCGAGAGTGGCGGTAGAGACACTTGTTACCACCGGTCAGGCAATAATAGCCGGAGAGGTGAGAAGCGAGGAGTATGTTGACTTGCAGACAATAGCACGCGACACGATAAAGAAGATCGGTTACACAAAATCGGAATACCAGTTTGACGGAGACTCCTGCGGTATTCTCAACGCCATCCACGAGCAGAGCGATGACATAAACCGGGGTGTTGACAATGGTATAGAAGAAAACCAGGGCGCCGGCGACCAGGGCATGATGTTCGGTTACGCCTGCAATGAGACAGACAACTATATGCCAGTATCCCTCGACCTTGCGCACATGATAATGAAGACATTGGCAGACATCCGCAAGGAAGGAAAAGTGATGACCTACCTGCGCCCCGATGCGAAAAGTCAGGTTACAGTGGAATACGACGACAACGGTACGGCGCGGCGCATAGACACGATAGTGGTGTCAACACAGCACGATGAGTTTGACGCAGACGACAAAAAGATGCTTGCCAAGATAAAGGAGGATGTGATAAACATCCTTATTCCGCGTGTAAAAAGCAGTATTACGAGTGAGAAAGTACTCTCGTTGTTCAACGACGACATCAAATATTTCGTGAACCCGACCGGCAAATTCGTTATCGGCGGCCCACATGGAGACACCGGACTTACCGGCAGGAAGATAATCGTGGACACCTACGGCGGCAAGGGAGCACATGGCGGTGGATCGTTCTCAGGGAAGGATTCCAGCAAGGTGGACCGTTCCGCAGCCTACGCCGCGCGATATATAGCCAAAAACATGGTGGCGGCAGGCGTGTCCGACGAGATATTGGTACAAGTGAGCTACGCCATCGGTGTCGCCACACCGGTAAGCATATATGTGAACACCTACGGCAAAAATCACACTGATAAGACAGATGGTGAGATAGCCTCTTGGATAGGCTCTCACTTTGACCTCCGTCCAAAAGCTATTGAAACAGCCCTGAAGCTGCGCCAGCCGATATTCAGTGAAACGGCGGCATACGGGCACATGGGACGTAAGAACGAGATGAAGAGAAAAACGTTCACCAGTCGTTACCATAAAACGAAAATAATGGATGTGGAACTGTTCACTTGGGAAAAGCTCGACAGAATAGATGAGATAAAGGCGGCTTTCGGACTGTAATATATTTGGCTGTTTCTCAATACGTTAAGCATCTCAATGACTTTTTCCCAGACAGACTCAACAGAGGTGGTCGGTTACCATGATGTGACGGAGCCGGCAGCTACAGAAAGGCAAATGGTTGCCGCTCAACAGCAACACCAAAATCTGTCTAAGCCCTTGCCTGCTCACACTCAAAAAGACACGATAGCACAACTATCCTTACAGGATGACAATATCATACAAGCATCTGAAAACGACTCTGATACACTGCAACTTTATGAGGAGGAACTATCCGAAAACAGTGATTCCACCGGAATGCCTCTGTATTACAAAGAAAACTGTTTTTTCCCCGATTCCCTATTGAACTCCAACATAGCAGGTGGACAAAACGGCGTGGCAGGAGACCCAATCCCTTATACTATAAGAAATGACAATGTCATAACTTCGGTATTATTGTTGTGCTTTATTCTTGTACTGATAGGTTTATCCAAGACAGGAAGACTGATAACCCGCCAGACAAAAGGTTTCTTCAACGAACATAGAAGGCACACCGCAGAATATACCGAGACATCCAACGAGCTGCGTTTCCAGTTGTTCTTAGTCTTGCAGACTTGCTTGCTCTTGTCTCTTTTATCTTTCATTTTCACACAACAACTTGTTGACACTACATTCTTCATACTGTCAAACTACATGCAGTTGACAGCCTTCTTTTGCGTTTTCGCACTTTATTTCATCGGCAAGTCTCTATTGTATTGGATTGTCAACAGTGTATTCTTCGACAAACAAAGCAACACGATTTGGTTTAAATCATTTCTATTCATCACCTCCGTAGAAGGCATAGCCTTGTTCCCATTAGTAGTGGTGCTTTCATACATAGAAATGCCAATACTTTATGGGGCACTTTATTTGGGCTTTGTAATCATAATTGTCAGAATACTGCTGCTTTACAAGTGTTTTGTAACGTTTTTCCGACAGAAAATATTTTGTTTGCAAATAATTTTGTACCTTTGCACACTTGAAATAATACCTCTCCTCTTTTTGTGGGGAACTTTGGTAAATATGATAGACTGTTTTAAGATAAACATAGGTTTTTGAGTAATGGTAAAGAGAATTTTAATATCGCAACCCAAACCTACGAGCGACAAGTCGCCGTATTATGATATGGAACGGGACTATGACGTGGAAATGGTATTCCGCCCGTTCATAAAAGTTGAGGGTATTTCATCAAAGGAATTTCGACAGCAGAAGATAAGCATTCTCAACTATACTTCTATTGTATTCACGTCGCGACACGCCATTGACCACTTCTTCAAATTGGCCAACGAGCTGAGAATAGAAATTCCCGAGACCATGAAATATTTCTGCGTTACGGAGACAATAGCTCTCTACATCCAGAAATATGTCCAGTATCGTAAGCGTAAGGTGTTCTTTGGCAAGACAGGCAAGATTCAAGACCTTATACCTATCATGCAGAAACACAAAACTGAAAAGTATCTTATCCCTATGAGCGACGTGCACGACGACAGCGTGAAGTTGCTGCTCGACTCAAAAAAACTGAACCATACAGAATGTGTGATGTACCGCACTGTAAGCAATGATTTCACCGAAGAGGAAGTAGAGAAATTCGACTACGATATGTGTATCTTCTTCAGCCCATCGGGTATCAGCGCTTTCAAGTCAACATTCAAGGACACTAAAAACGAGAAAGTGGTAGTCGGCACTTTCGGACCTGCAACAGCAAAAGCCGCACATGATGCGGGCTTAAATGTTGGGATGGAGGCCCCAACCAAAGAGTACCCTTCCATGACCAGCGCATTGAAAAACTTCCTGCAAAACAATAAATAATGTCATGCCAGAACACGGCTCTCTGACTTTCAGAAAAGAGGAGCGCATCTGCAGCAGGAAACTTATAGAGCGACTTTTCGGTGGTGGTTGCAGCAGGGCACTGACTGCCTTTCCGATAAGGCTTGTTTACATGAAAACGGAAAACTGTGAAAATGTGCCTCCCGCACAGGTCTTAATAAGTGTCTCAAAAAAGCATTTCAAAAGGGCGATAAAACGCAACCGTGTGAAAAGACAACTCCGTGAGGCTTACAGAAAGAATAAATATATACTCTATAAGACATTAAAACGGCATGAAGGCGTTGGCATAGCAATGGCGTTTATCTGGATTGATGACAAACTATACGAATCAGTGGACGTTGAGAAAAGGATTAAAAACCTGCTCCAAAGGCTGTCGGAAAGAATCGAAAAGTCATGAAAAGCATTGTGAGTTGGCTAAGACAAGTACTCATTTGGTTGCTCTGCCTGCCAATACTGTTCTACCGCAAATGCATCTCTCCTTATCTTCCACCGTCCTGCCGCTTTACTCCGACATGTTCGGAATATGCCATTCAAGCGATAAGGAAGCATGGTCCATTCAAAGGACTCGCTCTTGCCGTTTGGAGAATACTGAGGTGCAACCCATGGGGAGGAAGCGGTTATGACCCTGTGCCATAGAATGGCAGCGGGGTATCTTTTCAATTAAAAACTAAAATAATAACGATAAAAACAATACGATGAAAAAGAATTTTATTGAGGAGCTGAAATGGCGAGGCATGCTCAGTCAGATAATGCCTGGAACGGAAGAACTGTTGCAGAAAGAACAGGTTACGGCATATCTCGGAACAGACC
>JAJPZD010000063.1 GCA_021204605.1 Prevotella sp. | reverse complement strand
TTATATTGTTTAATGGTTTTATCTATGGCCTCTTGTTGTTCCGGTCGGAAAATAATAGGGGATTTATCTGTGGTTACTTCATTAGCCAATAATGATTGTCGCCCTTCCTTAACCGCCTTTATAGCATTCTTGACAGTCTCAAGATCAGTGATAAACCATTCTGTTCCTTGTCCACTATCCCCCTGAAATTTCTTCCTATGAATACCTGAGCGCAACAATACTTGATGCACATCCTTATCATCAAAAGAGACTATACATTTTCCTTTTATATGGAGCGTGCTTTCTGTATAGAGGAGTTGATAAGCTATGCCTGCCGTTTTTGTATATTGGTCTATACGTTTACGGGCAGCCTTGTTAAGAATGCTTGCATTTGGCTGCAATGAGAAAATATTTATGTTGTCATCATCCAGACTTGTCTCGCCAACTTTAAGACAATCAGAATGTGCTTTGTCATTTATGCGGAAAACATAAATCAGCGTAGGTTTGGGAGCTTCAAAATATTTCTTCATGGTGATTATCGTTTTTATTTTATAAGGATTTTGAACGGGATTTTATTTTTTGGAGGCCTTGCATCCCAGTCACGAATTAAACAGTCGATACTTTTCTTCCTGTCAATTTCATTATCAGATTCTTCAAAAGGAAGCATTTGACTATGATTGTCAGATTCCAATAAATTTGAGGAATTATCTTCAGAAGGATTTGGTATTGTGCCTTTAAGTCCATCCATTTGCCACAAGTTCCAGGAAACAATATAAGCGATATATTTTAATGATTTAAGCACGGGATCTCTGCCGAACTTTGCTCGGTAATAATCTATAAAAGTAATCAATAAATTCTCCCGTGCCAACAGCAGGTTATCACCCTGCCATTCAAAACCATATATGCTTTTGAAAGCAACTTGCGCCCATTTCAGCCATTCACCTGAATTGTCAACATTCTCACTCACCACCCTCAATTTGCGGTCGAGCAATCCTATTCTGTTTTCCAAAGGTATCATTTCCCCTGTTGTGGTGTCATAACGACTGACGAGATACGGTGCCTCTCCGCAGGTTATTTCAAGACGTGTGTCACGCACATAGTCCTGCCACGTCTTGCCATCTGGAAAGGTTATCTTATCAGGGTTGGTCGTCCATGCATGGTCAACATTCTCTATATTGAAAACACCCTCACGCCCGAACCATGCATTGTCTATCAAGTTGTTTTGTGCATTGCATACCCATGAGGGAGTGAACACCTCCGCCATTCCCCGAATGCGGTCTCGTTGTGTGTCATAGTTTTTCAACACCCGTGGCATTATGACATTTCCGTTATCTCCTGTAATACATTCCGGTGAAATCTGGTCGTAATATCCGAATCCATCACCGAGAGACTCGTAATCGGAAGTTGCCCAGAATATATTGCACTGCTCATCTTTCTTACTCGTTGTATGGTCTTTGAGCAAGGCATTCAACAATTCAGGAGACTTCTTCAATATATTGTCTTCCGACACGTCAATTCCACAGGGCATATCTATCCGATTTTGCTTGTCTTTAAACTTATCTCATTGCAAGAGATATTCCAACAATGCAAAATTACAAAAAAATATTGAAACGGGATATTTTAATGACACATTCCTGTTTTCACCAATGCGTCTGCCAATAATTCATGCAAAATACGTCCCGTTGTGTGCGGACAAAATAAATGCGGACAGAATAAATTCTGTCCCTACGATGGGTGTACGTGGGTGTAATTGATCTATATATCACAATTTCCGCAACTTAGGAAATCTCGGTGTCTTTTTCTTTCAAAAATTTTTAACTTGCGAAACTTGAGTTAATTAACAGTTCTATAACCTTATGTATCTCTGAGTATGCTTTCAAATCCTCTGGAAATTCTTTACATAATTGGCACAACTTCTCAGAATTTAACATCGCCCGTTTCAAATCACCATTCTCTGTCAAGTATTTATATAAGTTGGTGCGTATGAAATATCGTTTTGTCTTTTCATATCCTGGCATAAATTTCTGCAATTCAGGAAGCAATTGTTCGTAGCTATCATATCTCCGACAAACCACATTAGGCAAGAAATGCAATAGAAACCAAAATTCAGTGCAAGGATTCGTTTCTACAAACATCACCTTTCCGGCATATTTCTTTGCGGCATATTTCTTCTTTGCCCGCTGATACAACTGCATTTCCGTTGGAAACTGAAACAGCCTATCCATATCAAACAGGCATACGATAAAGTCATATTGCCTGTTCAGATAGGACTCTACTAATTTCAGAATATGATTGATGTCGCTATGCTGCGGAAAATCAGGCGCAACCTTGAATGGATAGCGGCACGCAATCCTCAGAGTATCGAAATAGAACCATTCGGTCTCTCCCTCGCCTATGATGGAAATACTTTTTGTTACTGTTCGCCCCATATTATCAGTTGTTTAAGTTAATGTATTGACTACCAAGGAACGGCAGCTTTACCAATTTTCCCTGCTTGTAGGCATTATATGGGGAAAGATTCTTATGAAGCCTCAAAGAAGACAGACGCACAATTTTAGTTTCGCCGAATTCGTCTTTATCTGTGAACCATATCGTATCACGGCGAATGAAATCCTCGTTGAGAAGATTGATGTCATGAGTTGTCAGGAGCATCTGGGATGTGCAGTTGCTATTTGCCAAAAACACTTTTATGAAATAGGCCAACAACTCATAATGAATGCTTGTTTCCACTTCATCAATCGACACAAACCGATTGGTCTTCAACAGAAAATTCAATATCACTGCCATTCCCAAAAACCTCATGGTGCCGTTGGATTCGTATTCTTCTGGCAAATCATATATTTTATCGCCTGTCTTATGCTTGAAAGTCAGTTCCGTATTTGTGATTTTGCCCTTTTTAAGCATTTCAGCCTTAGATTCTTTATCAATAGGGGCATTCTGAATCAATTGTTCCAATTCTGGTGTAATCATTTCCTCCTCTACATGCAAAACGACATCTTCTATATTGAAATCGGATGCTTTCAAGAAATTTAAGATGAATTTTTTCAAATCGCCTGTCTCGTCTTTATCCAATCGTGATTTGACGTATCCCGAAAGCAACATGCCTGGTGCCAATACATCTTTCACCTGTTTGGCAAAATAATCGTACACATCATTCAGTTTGGTGCGTTCCACATTGCTTTTGCCAAATGCGGCAAGCACACTGCAATTATTGATAGTATTTCCGGAAATCACATCTTGGCTTTTCTTCGTCATTTTCAGATTTACGCCAAAGTCGATGGTCGTGGAATCTGTTGAAGCATCATAATTTCGGTTATACAGTTTGGTAGGACGAATGGAATCATAAACAATCAATGTTTCGGAATAGATATGCTTGGCATCCAACTCAAAACTAAGGATATACTTCGATTGATTGATATAAAACACCATCGACATTTTCGTCATTTCATTCCTTGAAGTGTCATCCAGCATGAAAGGAACCACCCCGGTTTTCTCATTCCTGTCTTTAGGCATTCTCAAAACCAACACCTTGAAGAATTCGATGGCATTTAATATATTTGTCTTGCCGGAAGCATTGGCGCCATATACAATGCCTACTTTCAGCAATCTTACACCTTCTTTAACTTCATACGAATATTCATCCGACATAAAAGTATCTGCCGATGGTTCAAAACTGATTTTCTGAGCCGATTTAATGGAGAAAAAATTCTCAATACTGAACTCTGCTATCATAATTGTTGATTTTATCTATTGCACGATACAAAGGTATAAATAAAATCCAATATAGCAAATTATAAACGCAATTATTGTATAAAAATTACGTAATATAAATATAAAACCAATATAAAGTCATTTATCTATACTATAATTGGAGTATTGACCACCCATATAAAGTCATTACCGCCAAAAGTGGCGGAAATGAAACTTGTTGATAATCAATATTTTTCTGTTTTCGCAAATACGAAAACAGAATTTATCCTTTCGAGTTGTATGCGTTTGAGAGAACATTAATAATTATCAACAGTAAAAAGTCATTACTGCTTATTATTTGTGGTTTCCAACATTACTGGTCCTAACAGACCTGCCGGAAGCAGATTCTTGCTTGCTCGGCGGTATTTGGCATTTGTCCAGATGCCATCGAATGGAGGTGTGCCCTCGTCGTTACCATGCAAGGCATTCGCCCAAGTGTTGACAACAACTATTTTCAGTTCGTTATTGCCAGATTTCACGGCATTGGTTATATCAACTACGTAAGGGGCAAGCCATGAAGTACCGCAATTCACACCATTTACATAAACTGTTGCAATGTTCTGCACATCACCAAGATTGATAAACACTTTATTATCGCCCGTCATTTCATAATTGAATGTCGTCTCGTAGGTAACATGACCGGAATAGAATTTCATGGAGTTGTCATCCAACAGCGTCCAGTCGGTCAATGTTTCAGTAGTCAAGCACTTGCCCGTCTTTTCAAAAGTCATTTTCCAGTCATGGTTGCCAAGAGGTTGACAGATTGTCTCACCTTTTTCGGTTGATACCAGTTCGGAACTTAATTCTTTATCACTCAATATTATAAATATGGAGGCATGCGGCGTGAGTGTAATTTCGTCTTTACACATATAAATATTCCCCGTTACCGCATCAGCAAGGTAACTGTTTTGCCTTTGCGCCCTCATTGCCGGAGTAAAAGTAACAGCCTCATCAAGTTGGTTGCTGATGAAATAGATATCCGCATCCGCACCATGGCGGTGGGTATAGTCAAGACCTTCGGGGAGGATAATATCTTGTTTTATACCGATAGACGAGAGATCATCTTCCGTCCAAGGATCACGGATTATCTTAATACCTTGAGTAGCAAGAGCATCGATGTCATCCCAGCAATTAACCAATCTGTCAGGATTCATCTTGCGCTCCTGCGGAATGACAAGAGCAGCATAACGCATGCCACCAGCCGTTACGAGTTCACCGTTCTCAACCGTTGATTTTGAGAGCGCATCTCGATTGAACGAGTCATAGCGGTAGCCATGCAGCGGGTTAGTCCACATATCCGCCTTTGTCATATTCTTGGTGTGCGTAACCCCCACAGGACTTGTCTCCAGCGGCTGTCCGGTATTGGCAAGACGCTCATTCTCCTTTGCGATAGCATCACTGCCGAACAAACCAGGAAGAGACGTTATTAAGCGTTCAGGAAGGATGGCGCGACGAGGAGTCTCATCACCAGTGTACACAGCAAGGTCGATTACAGGACTGCCATATTGCAGCAACGCCTGACAGCGGGAGATGTAGGCAGTGAAGGCAGGCATCTCGCTCCACCATGTGTTGTCACGCTGGAAGAATGTTCCGATACCGTCGAGCGTCATGCCAGGAGCACGGTCGAGCCATGGATTATGAGTGTTCACATGGAACACCAGACCGTTGATGCCGAGACAGAAATTGCGGTCGAGCAAGGCCTTCAGCATACCTGGGTGCTCATCCCACGTGCCGCGCACCTCTGTAAAGCCCTCCGCAAGGATAATGTTCTTGCCATAGATATGCGCACC
>JAJPZD010000224.1 GCA_021204605.1 Prevotella sp. | reverse complement strand
ACGTCCAGATAGTCGGAACATGACGATATTCCCATCAATGAAAGAAGGAGAGCCAGGCTCGTATAAATAAATTTTTTCATTGTCGTTTGGATTAGAATGTTATGTTAAGACCGAATAAGTAGCCATGACTACGGGGATAACGGTTGTAGTCGACGCTTGGAGTCAAACCGCTTTGGATGTCAACCTCTGGGTCGTAGCCGCTATAGCCAGTCCAGCAGAATACGTTGGAACCGGTTACATAGAAACGCAGACGCTCAATGCCCCACTTGCGGGTGATGTTCTGAGGCAGCGTGTAACCTATGGTGATGTCGCTCAAACGTAGGAATGAGCCGTCCTCAACGAAGTAAGAGTGAGTGTATCTTGAGGTAACGTCATTCGGATTCCAGAGAGTCTTGCCGGCATTGATAGCCTCGTAAAGATCTAAATACTCGATATGCTGACTGTTGCTTAGAAGCATCTCGCCCATATTGTAAAGATAGGTAGAGCCATCTGCATTGGTGAGGTAAACATCTCCGAAGTAAACCCAACGGTTCTCATAGTTGAACTTGGCAAGAACGTTCAACGGGCTCGTGTTGCTTGAATTTACGGCAGACGAGAGATCGTATGCTGTGGCGTTGAGAATGTCATAGTCTAAGATGTAGGTGAAGTTGGCAGTGAGGTCAAAATTCTTCCACCTACCGGTGATGCCGAAACCGCCTTGAAGTTTCGGGTTGGTGTTACCGATTACGGTACGGTCGTACTCATTGATTACGCCATCAGGCACCCCATCGGGACCGCTGATATCCTTGAACTTAGGACGGCCGGGTGCTGTGCCATAGATAGCATCACAGTTCAGTGTCCCCTCCTTTGCAACATAATTGTAGCCAGAGCGCTCGAACTCGTCGAATGTATAAAGGCCATCATATATGAAGCCGTAGATAAGACCTACTTCCTTTCCTTCCATCAGGCAGAAGTCGTTATAGGCAGAGCTCCACCTGCTTGATGTTGTCCAGAGTACGTTGTCCTCACCGTTGATCTTGTCAACGCGGGTCTTGTTCTTACCCATAGTGAGTGTAAAGCTGAGTTCGGCATCTTTCTTTCTGATAATGTCAGCGTTCAATGTCAACTCGATACCTTTGTTGGTTACCCTTCCAATATTCTGGATTTGTTGTGTGTAACCAGTTGTTGTAGGTATTTTTGCTGTATAGAGCAAGTCGCGTGTGGTGTTCCAGTAGAACTCTGGCGTGATTGTAATCCTGTTCCTTAATATACCGAAGTCAACGGCGATGTTGCGTGTTACGGTAGTCTCCCACTTGATATCTTTGTTTGCGAATGTGCTCGATGTGGCATAATAAGCCTCACCATTGAGGGTGCCTTCGCCCCAGCTTGGGCCGCCGTTGGAACTTATTGTATATTGGTATCTCCATAGGTCGGAATCGATATTGTTGTTACCAGCCATACCGTAAGCGATACGTAGTTTCAGGTTGTCAATCCAACTGACATTCTTCATGAAGTTTTCTTCTGAGATAACCCAAGCTCCGGATACTGAAGGGAAGTAGCCCCATTGGTTGCCTGGAGCGAACTTTGTGGAACCATCGGCTCTGAACGTAGCGGAGAGGAGGTATCTGTGCTTGAAGTTGTAGTTTGCCTGTGCGAAGTAAGAGGCCATACGGTTAGGCGTTGCCACAGTTGACGTTGTGGCGTAAGCGGTACCTAAGCCTAAGTTGGCGAAAGCGTCTCTTGGAGATATTGTCTGTGGAAAGTAGCGCGCGCTCTCGTAAGTCTGTGTTGATTTCTGGTCTTGGATTTCGAAACCTAAGAGGAACGAGAGGTTGTGTTTGTCTTTCAGCGACAGATCGTATGTCAGGGTGTTAGTCCAGATGTACTTGTCAGTACGCTTGTTGGTAATCTGTACAACAGGCTCATCGTTGTTTGATATACCTGTGCTTGTGAGATAACCATAGTAACGGTCGTTGTCGGAGAAGCCCCATGACTGGCCAAGGTCAGACTTGAAGTTCAAGCCCTTGATGATGTTCCAAGTCAGGGAGAACTGGTTTGTTATGGTGTAGGCGTGCTTCAACTGATAGTTCTGGTTGATCTCCTCCAATGGGCTTGACAAGATCCAATATTTCTCATCGTTGTAGCTGACTGTCTTGTCGGCACGGTACATCACCTCTCTCAGACCGTTTGTAGGACGGTAGCGCAATACACCAATCAGTCCGCCAGTACCGATACCGTCGGCGCCTGCGCCGAGGTCACGTCTGTAAGTGATACGAGGGTTGATGAGGAGCTTTACTTTCGGACTTATCTGCGCGTCGATTTTCGTATTGAAATTGGTACGGCGTACACCGGAGCTTGCCACGATACCGTTTTCATTGCTCTGGGTAAGAGAAGTGTTGAAACGTAGCTTGTCGTTACCACCTTTTACGGTGACATTGTACATCTGTGTCAATGCAGTGCCACCCATAATCTCATCCTGCCAGTCGTGTGTTGTGGCATTCTTGTAAAGGTCGAGGTCATTAGGGTTGCCATAGTCATTACGGAACTGGTAGATCTTGGAGTTACTTGCCACTGTGTAGTCCTGCTGATAGCGGACGAACTCGTATGTATCAAGCAGGTCAACTTTTCCTGCAAGCCTCTTGCCTTGCCAGTAGGCGTTGAACTCAACCTTCGTTTTACCGGCTTGTGCTGATTTTGTTGTAACAACAACTACACCGTTACCACCCTTTGCACCATAGACTGCTGTCAGGGAGGCATCCTTCAAAACGTCGATTGACTGGATATCCGTAGGCGGGATATCGTTGATGTTGTCGGTGATAAACCCATCGACGATGAACAGAGGCTGACTGTTGTCGGTACTCAAAGAAGTACCACCACCACGAATACGGATGTTGATGTCTGCGCCAGGGGCACCATCGACTGTTGTAACCTGCACACCTGCAATCTTACCTTGCAGTGCCTCACCAGCGGAAGCAACAGGCACTGCCGCTAACTTGGCACCTGATACAGAGCCGACAGAGCCGGTAAGGTCTTTCCTTGCCCTGCTGGTATAACCGATTACCACGACATCATCGAGCGACTGCTCATCACTTTCGAGCATGATGTCCAAACGTTCACCTGCGGAGGGCTTCACCTCTATCGTCTTCATACCGATGTATGAGACTATGAGTTTCTTTCCAGAATTGACTGTCAGGGTAAAGTCTCCGTTCAAATCCGTAATTGTGCTGTTCTTCTGGTTTCCCTGCTCGATGACGGTCGCTCCGATCACGTCCTCGCCATTGGAATCCTGCACATGCCCTTTTACGGTAAGGCTCTGTGCGTACATTCCTGGTATTGCCAGCAATAGGAAAGTGAGAAGCCACAAAGCCCTTTTACATTTACTTAAGTTTCCCATTAGTTAATAATTTGTTAATACATGATTTATTTTGATTTAATTTTAACAAAAAATTATGTAACGCATATATTGTAAGAATAAAGATATATTACACTTATTGCATATCCGAATATCGCAACGTAGCAATAAAAAATACCTAAGTCTTAATTTTTATACACGAAATTGTTTTATTGAGTGGTGTTTTACGCTTTTAATGGGCACAAATTTAATAAAAATAACAAAATATAGCAATCGCTTAATGTTAAATAATATTAAGTTATCGTTGCTTAATAAAAATAATTTTCCTATGTTTTTTCAGTGGTTATATATGTAAAATATGTTTAAAGACAAAAAGATGCTGTTTAAAGATATTAATTTGTAATTCTTAGATAAATTCTCTATTTTTTTAGATTTCGAACCTGATATAAGATCTGTCATCGAAAGACTTATATCCGTTCATCAGAGCCTTTGTAGCCTTGAAGGTGTCTATGAAAGAGGGTCTTCATGTATCTGTTTTTGGAAGAGTGTCTCAGTCTCCTCAAGAGATGATTTGAGAAATGGATATCCATCGCTTGCAAGTACAATCTCCTTGCAGTCGTTGTCGATGTCTATCACTTTCACCCCCTTCATCAGGATGGGGAAACCGTCTATCACGGCGTATTTCATATTCTGGTATCGGCAGCCCTCTATGACACCATTGATGATAGCTTTCCTGCCAGGGTCTTCAGCCTGCACCTGTTCAACGGTTATTTCACCCCGTTTGAGCATTGCTTTGAGAATTTTGGAGCGTTTTTCGGCAAGTATTCCCTCCTGCGGCTTAGGATTGTCGTAATACACCCCGTTGGCAATGCACTGGCAGTCGCCCACCATCCAGACCTGTCTTTTGTAGGCAGAATAGATTATGGCGCTTGCTGTAAGCCGTTCCACAGGATTGTTTATTATTTTTTGCAGGTCAACGCTGTAATTTTTATACACATTATTTATAATATGTGTGATGTCGTTGCAGAACCCATTCACATCTATGTCTTTTGACATAGTGTTTATATATTCACTGATTAGTTGCATACAGAACTTGCCGTTGGTGCACAGGCTGTTAATTCTGCTTGGTGTCTTGCTTGTGCTGCCATCGATTACAGCGATGAAATTATCGTTGACGACGATGCTGTCCTCGCACTCCGCCTGACTTTTCTTCCCTATGATTGTCTGTTCTATTACTTTCATGTTTTCCTGTGGTTTTGTGATATGAATTGTGATATGAAGGTATTGAATACAATTTTCTTATGAGGTCTTGTCGTCCTATCCTGATGAGCTCCCGTTCTATGCTGCGGCGTTCTTCTGGTTTATACCAAAAGAAGAACATCCTCTGTGATATTTTCTCTTTCGGTGTCCTTGCCGAGAATACCGGCTCAAGGGTGTAGGGGTTGTAACCAGTGTACCATGTCTCAGTACTTACTGTCATCGGGGTAGGGGTGAAGTCTTGCACCTGCTCAAGATGAAAGTCAAGATTCTTGGTGATTACCGCCAGTTCTGCCATATCGGCCTCTGTGCAGCCAGGATGGCTGCTGATAAAATAAGGTATCAACTGCTGGTGCAGGTTTTCCTTGAGATTAATCTCGTCGAATACTTTTTTAAACTCCTCGAACAGTTTGAACGGCGGTTTACGCATCAGGTTGAGGACTCTGTCTGACGTATGCTCAGGGGCAACTTTCAACCGTCCGCTCACATGCCTGCAAATCAGTTCTTTTGTATATTCCCGTGCAGCCTTGTTGGTTTTCTCATCCTTGCTCTGATATAGCATAAGGTCATAACGGACACCACTGCCTATAAAACTTTTCTTTATGCCGGGCACGCTATCCACAGTCCTGTATATTTCCAACAGTTTACTGTGGTCGGTGTTCAGGTTAGGGCAGATTTGAGGATAGATACACGATGGACGCTTGCATTTTTCACAGATACTGTTGTTGTTCCCCGCCATTCCGTACATATTGGCGGATGGGCCTCCGACATCACTCAGGTAGCCCTTGAAGTCGTCCATTTCGGTGATTTTTCTTACTTCCTTCAAAATGCTTTCCTTACTGCGGCAAGCGACGAATTTACCCTGGTGAGCACTGATGGTACAGAATGAGCAGCCTCCGAAACAGCCCCTGTGTATGTTTATCGAGTGTTTTATC
>JAJPZD010000207.1 GCA_021204605.1 Prevotella sp. | reverse complement strand
GTCTTTAATTTTCAAGGAATATACAATCCTTTACTTTTTCTTATGCAAAGATATAAAAAGATTTTATTGAAACAATTTACAAATGCAATATTAGAAAAATAATTATCGAAAAAAAAATAAAATCACCTATCTTTTCCTACTTTCGCCAATAATTTTTCGAATCGGCACTATAAATAGAACGGACATAATAAATTAAGTCCCTACAATGAATGAAACGTGGGTAAACAAGGGTGTCTATATGCGCAAAAAAACTGGATTTGCTGATATTCAACAAATCCAGTTTTTACATTGAGGATAAACGGTCTTATTCCGTTTAATCAATTATCTTCAGAACACGATGCTCTTGCCGATGCCGTTTACACGGATGATATAAACGCCGGGCTGTGACAATGCGATGTTGCACTGTGAGGATGTTGCTTTCTGGGAATAGACTGCCACGCCACCGGCGGTTATAACATCAACCTTGGAGCCTTCCTCGACACCAGAGACGGTAACACCGTTGTTGGAACGAGAGATACTGATGTTGCTGTCCGCTATAACTTTTGATATACCTGCTACAATAGCAGCATCTGACATCTCACCCAAACTGCCGTACTCATTTGCAGCCTGTACCTTGTAAACATCATCAGAGCTTGCGTCTGTAAGAGCATAGGTTGTCTCAGTTGTAAATCCGATAACATCGTCGTTACAGAGGACAACATAGCACATAGCGTAATCTACGGCATCCCAACTCAAACCGGAACTGCTGATTGTAACATTCTCAGGTTTAGCGACACTCTCCATTATCTCACGTGGATTCCAATAGTCATCACCACTCAATACGTTGGAGTAAGTATAGGTAGCGGCCTCCTCGTCGGTAAGAGAGTTCTTAGCTGTACCGGTAATCTTTACTTCCTGTTCATTACCATCATCATCTGTATATGACTCTGTATAGTAGTATTCAGACCTACGGTTGCTGAGGTCAAGCAGGTTGCCGTCGGCATCCATAGTCTTGTAATCAGCGAATATAGCAGGAATTGTTCCCATAGTCTCATACCAGCCGGCGGCAGGAATTGTCACCTCAGCCGTGGTATAGAGGAATACCGTCTTACAAGCATAGTGCCATGGACGGCCGAGCCATACTTCTGTTGCTGAAGGAGGTGTAGTAGGTGCCGTAATTGTATTGTGGTCAAACACATATCCCCACTTTGTTCCTTCCCTGTGATCCGGAGCAACGATATAACCGCCAGATGTCCTCATGATATTAATAGTACACTCATCGAAGAAAACATCACCAGCACCGTAGATGAAGTCAACAGCTCCCTCAATGAAGCAATTCTTTAAATAATGGCGGTCCGTAATTGCGTTCTGCGAAGAAAGATAGGTATCCTGAAAACTGCGCAACTTACAGTTGTACAAGCAAGCGCGGTCGTTGTTGGTGTATAGAGCCAATGCCTGTGGACCGGCTTCTTCCGTGACACCATATTCATTCTCGAATGAGATGTTCTCTGCATAGAAATCAGATGCCTGACAAACGACAGATGCGCCCTCGCTAACGCTAACCGCATTGTCACCTCCACAGAGCAACTCATCGGTAATGACAACCTTCTCCTTGTCTTGACCAATCAGATATATGTATGGTTTGTTTGACGGAATACTGAAATGGCCCTTGTAATATCCCTCCTTAATGAATATCAGCCAAGGAGAGGTGCGATTTGTTGGAGCAGCCTCAATAGCGTCAATAACAGTCTCATAGTCACCTGTTCCGTCTTGTGCGACCACAGCATCATAGAGGCGGGGCTCTGGCTGGTTACGGTCCATTGTGGTGAAGGAAATTGTTGTTCCCTCGTAAGCATTGCCGGAACGGTCAACGATAGCACCAGCCGGGATTGTTACGGTATAACTTGTACTGTAATCCAAGTTGTTGTAGCGATAGAGAACGGTAGTACCACTATAAGTAACGTCAGTAAGTACCTCATCACCGATTGTGCAGTCGCCCTCGCCAGCCTGTACCACCTCATCGAAGTTGAGTACGATAGAGCCGCTTGCGCTAATGCCAGTAGCATCATCAGCAGGAATAGACGACTTGAGTATAGGAGCGTCATAATCATCCACAACCTCCTGGTCAGCCAAAATGAAAATCGCCGTTATCGCCGTACCATCATTATCAGATGTCGTACCTATAATGTCAGAATCGTAATCAGGGATCCAACGGATATACAACTTGTCCTGGTCCTCAGCTTCTTCAGGAAGTGGAGAATCATTGTCGTACCATACGTTTCTATCCAATATGTCAATCTCACCATAGTCATAGAAAGTCTCATCATCTGTTGACCACTGCAGTTTCTGCACTGAATAGCCGTTATATGACAGGAGCATAGAAGACAGTACGTGGATATTGTGATAACCCTTAGTAGAGAATGTAGCCTCATAGTAGTAATGGTCTGCAAACGGTTTCCAGTTTACAATACCATAACGGCCCTGGTACAACGGATTGCTACTCAATGCACTGCGGTCAAGCCATGAGTTTGTAGTACCATCTGCCAAGCGCAATGACAACATACCCATGTTTGTCGACTCGTTGTAGATATCGCCAGCCCTGTCTTTTGAACCGGCATTGTAGAAATCCCAACCACAGATAAATGGTACGTTGCTGTATGTGGCCGACAGCTCGGTATCTCCGTTAATCTTGATAGTATTGGTAGAAGAAGTAGTGCCATCGCTCCAGTTGGTGAATGTATAGACAGCATTATTTGAAGCGGTCAACTGAACCTCCGTACCTGCCTCGTACATCCTCTTTCCGTCAACTGTTGAGCCTTCATCAGAAAAAGAAACCATATAAGAAGGTGCACCGTCAACTGTGAAATCAAAACTATATGTTACCTGTTCACTGAAATTGGCTGTAAGCACCTCATCCTTTGCCAACTCAATTGAAAAAGAAGCATCTTCGGATACCACAGCCCCACTCTCGTCGGTCCAATTCACAAAATTGTAACCGAAGTTCGGCTCTGCTGTCAACGTCACGTTTGTTCCCTCATTGAAAGAAGAACCAATAGGCAATTGAGTGATCGTGCCTGCATCCTCAGGACTTACACCTGTTGTCAAAGTATATTTGGTAACTTCCTCTGGAGTTCCCTCGTATGAACCTGCAATCTGGATATTGGCAATTCCCACCTGCTTAGTATTGTCTAAACTATATAGGTAGATTACCAAAGAAACTTCTTCTGTTGTTGATATGCCTAATATAGAATAAGACAACTGTGATTGTTCAGTAGAATAACTAGACCCGATTCTATTCGGACTTACTCCCGTTGCCAATGTGATTGTCTCACTTTCCGTAACCAAGTAAATGTCAAGCAAGCCACCATCCGTTCCATAACGCAATGCATCAAGATATACACTTGTAGGAGTGAATGTGATACCCTTTTGCGGAGTGATACAGAACGTAATCTTGTCATCTTCCGCAGCAGAACTATGTTTCTCCAATGGTTGGAATTCTGTAAAAGTCACGCCAACATCAGTGTGTGAGCCATAATATTCAAGATTAGAACCAACAGTAACATAGTTGAGAGCGAACAAATCCTCATTGTTCAACGTAGCCACCTGTCCTGCAGCCCCTGTCGAGAAAGGCCATGTTGCGGACATCTCGTTGGAAGTGTCCTGCGCTTTCGACTGTAATGTGAAAAGGGACATCATTATCAAGCAAAACAATGCCCATGAATTATTTTTTCTCATTAAAAAAGTATTAGAATTAAATTATATTATTTTGCAACTTTCGATACCACAACATTACCATCAGCATAAATCTGTTTAATCAGATATACACCTTTTGCTGGTTTGTTAGTGCGCTGTACACCAGAGAGGTCATAATAGAATTCCTTAACAGGAGTGCCAAAGGCGTCGGATATAGACTTGATACCATTATCTGAGGATTCTGCAATACCATGTATAGTTACATTACTCAAACAGAGGTATTTACCTGTTACAGTTGAGCTTGTGTTGTACCATGGGTATATACGTAATAACATACTCTCTCCTGCCGCAAGTTCTACAACAGGCTGTGTAGATATCGCATACATTGTATTTGATGTCATAGAAGACGAATAATCAGCAAGGACATTATATTCATAATTTCCATCTACGTCTTCTAATATGTAATAAATGCGACACCTCATTCCACTTCCTCCTGCTCCACAAATATAAAGACCTATTGAGTCAATATGCAATATCGAAGATTCCTGTGCCTTGATACCAAATTGAATGTAACGTGTTGACACCTCATCAATATCTCCCGGCTCCCATTGACCTTTATTTTCCATTCCAGAAATTTGATTCCTCTGGACTGTCTGATCGCTTGAAATACCACTGTCATCGGGCCAAATAACACTACTGTTTGGTACTGCATAATTTGATACTTCCATATCACTCCAACTCTCTGCAATTGCTTCAGCAGGACCAGTCAAAACGTATGAGTCTGCGCTTTCTTTTGACAACTCCCATTGTAACAGAACTTCCTCTCCACCTGATATTTCAACACCCTCGCATGTTACTTCAATTTGTTTCGTGTTATTGCCATTAGTGAAAGTCATCGTTCCAGTTACAGTACCAGCCTCAGAAAGCAAAGCCCTCACGTAAAGAGTTGTATATTCCAAATTAGCATCTGTATAAGGCAATGAGAGAGATGAAGAATAGCTCTGTTTATCTGTTGAAACTGTGAAACCATCTGTTATAGTAACATCAAGAGTTCCTTCCGCAGGGTCAAGATCCATACCTGAAACGGAAACTTCCTTAACAACAGACTGGTTGACGTAAATCCGACCAAAGTCAAGAGATGTAGGATTTACCAACAGGTCAGTATTAGCCTGTATATGGTCTGCCAAAATTCCTTGATCAGCCATTGCCTGGGCGACCAAATGAGCTATGAGGTTAGCTCCCAAAGCACATGGGTGAGTACTGTCGTCTGAACAGAACAAGAGTGAAGTGCATGCAGCATCACCGTAGCTCTCGAATAATTCTGCCGATGAGGTTGTCAAGTCAATAAACGGCACATCCATTTCTTCTGCCACTTCCTTCATTGCGTATGGATAGTCCATGGTATGGTCGTCTGTGCCAACTGACTGGTTCTCTAATATTGTTCCATTATCTTGTAAAACATAGAATTTATCTCCGAGATCATGTTTACCCGCACGTGTTATTGAACCACCACTGAAATACTTGCGGCACATAGGGGCAACCAAAATTGGAATTCCGCCCAATTCACGTGTCTCATTAACATACAACCTCAAAAAATCCTTGTATGTGGAATAAGGAATCGTTCCACGGTAGTCAACGCTCGAATCACCAGTCTTAGCAATAACAGAGTCACCATCCATACCGTTGTTCTTCTCATCGTTGTGAGAGAACTGGATCAACACATAATCACCTTCAGAAATCTGCTGCTTTACGGTATTCCAATATCCACTCTCCTTATAGAAACTCTTGCTGCTCGCACCGCTCTTACCACGGTTGTTGACAGTAACCGTCTCATCAAAGTACTGCTGGAACATCATCGCCCAACCTCTCTTGTCGGTTGTTG